>JABHJM010000093.1 GCA_018691995.1 Candidatus Iainarchaeum sp. | reverse complement strand
CTTCTTCTTTACTTCTTCTTGTTACAACAATATTTACAATTATTGAAATCGCAATAATAATTACTGCAACAATAATAATTAGTATAGATAAAGCAAACACATCCATTCCAAGCATTGCTGCAAACTCTTCAATCATACAAACACTAATCCCTTTTCTATAATATAAACCTTATTACATCTAACAAATTCCTTTGAAATCAGGTGGCAATTTTCCTCTTGATATTAATGAAGTTAAGTCATCAACTAACCATAGTTTCACACAACCAACCACTGGAATTCTAAAAAATGCCACTCCTTGTACTTCTTCAATTGGAATTGCATAAAATGAAATACAATTTTTTGTAGCGCGTCCTCTTAATACATCAATTTGCCCACAATCTTGATCAAAGGTAAAATTTGTTAATTTATTATCCCCTTTTGTTAAAAGAAATGTTCCATCGTTTGCTTTTATTTTTATAATTGAACGATGAATTATTGGTAAATTATATGGGTATGATGGATAGACTACAACACTACCCTCTGTTGTCGGAATTACTTCTTGCCCATCATTAAAAATTATTTTTGTTACTAGTGAATTTACACCATTAAAATATTCTGCACTTAAATATTTTTCAACAGGGACTCCTCTTATATTTTCGTTTAAAATAATTTCATCTCCAAAATTCATTTCTGAATTTGCTTTTGTTAATCCCATAACATCTCCTCTAAAAAAAGAATCTTCCATGCTTTCTGAATAAACTATTACAAGCGGAGAAGCTGTTCCAAATGCCAATCCTAAAATAAAATATAATGCTGATGCAAAAATTAATGCAAAAATAACATTAACCGCTCCCTCAACAAGTTCTGAATCAGTTACTTTTTTTACTCTTGGAATTACAAACAAGTCAACATAGTGAAATGGATCTAACCATTCTAATTTTTTCAAAACCCTTGGTTTTTTTATTTTTGGAAGAATTGGTTTTGATTCTTTTTTATTTGATTTGAACTTTGCCATAACTAACACACCAATAAAACAATATATAATACTTAATCAATTTTTAAATTATTTTTTTATTCTCTTTTTTCCATAAAAGAAAACAAGAAATATTATTATAAGTAAATAAATGAATCCAAGTATTACTGAAAGATCAGCATATCCAACTATCCCCACTCCTTCTACAAATGAACCATATGCAACTGAAAATAATCCAAGTCCTGCTAGGAATAATACATCTTTGATTATTGTTGAAAATTCATGGCTAAGAAATTGTCCTCTTGAAACCATTGCTGAAAGAACTGCTCCTGCCAATGCTCCAAAAACATATGCAAATAATTCGGGAGCACCATGCCCTATCACCATTAATATTGCAAATCCAAATGCTTTCCCATATTCAAATGTTAATATCATTTCTCCAAAAAAGAGTCCAATGATAGAAGCATTCCATGCAATAATATATATTGCTCCAGCACCATAGAGTAAAGAAAGAATTATTATGAAAATTAATACTTGTGCATTGTTTTGAAATATTACAAATGAACAAGCAAATGGATCTTGCATTTCTGGAACCCTACAATAATCAAGTCCTGCAGCAGTTGCTTGCCCTGTTATTGAAAGAGGAATACTCCCTTCACACGAACCAGGTTGCATCCAACAAAAAGATTTTATTTGTTCAGAAAAAACAGTTTGATTCACATCTGCAGGGAAAGCAACATATGCAAAAGTGAATGCTAAAATTACTCCGACAAAAATTAACACATATATCAAAATTAAATTAAAATGTCTTGCAAAAAAGGTTACTGAAGATTTTCTTTCAATTGCTTCTTCATATTCTTCTTTTGTTAAAATGTTATGCACAACTGGAATTAATCCAATTGTAATAAATGCTACAGAGAGAACACTTGAATGCGAAGGAGCTATGTGATATGCTGCAATGATACTTCCAATGGAAATTATGAAGGTTATTAGAAGCATGTAAATAGGATGCTTCCTAATGTTTTTCTCCCCAATCAGTGATTCTAGAACCATTTTACTAACCTTTATATACCTTTCATAAAGTAAATTCTTTTGGAATATAAAATACTATTGATAGTGAATTTTAATGGAAAAAACAATAATGCCCGGTGAAGCATTGACAACAGAAGAAGAATTTCTTGCAGGAAAGAACACTTATGTTGAAGATGGACTTATTAAATCAACTACTTTTGGAAACGCTAATTTAGATCATGCTACAAAAGAAGCAACAGTGAAGGGTAAAAGTATTGAACCTGTTAAAGAAGGAGATGTTGTTTTCGGAGTTATTACTAATGTTAAAGATAATACAGTAATGGTTGAACTCAAAAGAGGAGAAGGGGAGACAAAAGTTACTAGGCGTAATGCACAAATCCCTGTTCGAAATATTTCTAACGAATTCGTTTCAAGAACTCGTGATTTTTATAGAATTGGAGATATTGTAAAAGCAAAAGTTAATCGAATTGATGATTATGGAATTGACCTTGAAACAAAAGGGAAAGGACTTGGTGTGATTAAAGCTTATTGTAGTAAATGTAGACACGAAATGATGTCAAATCAAGAAAAAATGAAATGCCTTGATTGTGGAAGTATTGAAGATCGAAAATGGTTTGAAAAAGAAGACGAATATAAACCACGTGAACGTGATGATTCAAGAGGTGGATTTAGAGACCGAAGAAGTTTTGGTGGACGAGATAATAGAGGCCACGGTGGACGAAGCTTTGGTGGAAGAAATGATCGAGGACGAGACAACCGACAGGGCGGAAGACGAAATTTTAATTCTAATGGAAGAAGTAATTTTGGAGGTAGATCAAGATGAAACTAGAAATTATTAAAGACGAAAAAAGTGAACTAGAATTCGTTGTCGAAGGAGAAAGACACACCGTTCCTAATTTACTACGAGAAAAATTATCAGGAAATAACGATGTCGAATTTGTAGCTTATAAATTAGAACATCCACTGGACCAAAGGGCCGTTTTTGTTTTGAAAACAAAAGGTAGCGCAAAAAAAGTTTTGGAAGACACAGTAAAAGACATCCAAAAAGATATTGATGAATTCAAAAAAGGATTTGAAAAAGCTAAATAGTTTTTTTAAATCTTAAATTCTTTTTTTAAACAAAAAAAACTTATTAACAAAATAGCTAAATAAAAATAAATTTATTTTTTCTTTTTCTTAGTTTTCTTTTTAGTAGTTTTTGGTTTTGTTTTCTTAACTGCCCCATCAACATATTTTTTCAACATTTCTTTTGCTTCTTTAAGTTCTTTTGACTCAGAATTACTTTTACTAGCTCCACTTCCAGCAAATGCTCCTGCTAGTTTTGCAAATTCAGCAGGGAAGAAAACTTGTGAACCCTTTCCTTTTGACATTTGTTCAATTGCTCGAATATAATAGTAAGTTAGTGCTTTTTCATCAAGTCCTTCTGCTGCTTCTTTTACTGCTTCAATTTCTGCTTTATGAGCAAGTGCTCTTTCCATTCTTGCAAGCTTTTGTTGTACTGCTGCTTTTTCTTCATGCATTGCTTCAAGAACAGTTTCAGGAATTTGCACATCTTTTATTTCAACACTATCAATTCCAATCCCCCAATGTTTTGAAATCTTTTCAAGGCTTAATTTTACTCTATTGTTAATTACTTCAATATTTGAAATAACTTCACTTAACTCCATTGAACCAACAACATCACGAAGCGATGCTATCACATAAAGTTTTGATGCTTCAACATAGTTCTCAACTTCAATAATAGAATTAACAACACTTTGATGATCCTTTTTTACTTTTAGGTAAATGATTGCGTCAAGTTTTAATTCAATGCTATCTTTTGTTACAACATCTTGTTTTGGAACATCAATTGTTTTTGTTCTAAGATCAACCTTTGTATATGTTTCAATTCCAGGCCATACAAAAGTCCAGCCAGGACCTCCAACTCTATTAACTTTTCCAAATCGATAAATTACAAGTCTCTCATAATCCACTAAAGTTATTACTACATTAAAATTTGATATTATCAATAGAAAAATGATTAATCCAATTATCCAAACCCCATATCCAAGGAATGCTTCAACATTTGATAAAAAGAATCCTGCTAATACTACAATAAGCATTAAGATTATTGCAAAGACAACATACCTAAAACTTGCACTTACCATTTTTTCATCAACCTTAATATCACTTTGTCACTACATATTGTAATAACAGTTTATATATAAGAATAATGCTTAGAGTATATAATTATTAGGGATAACATGAAAAAGAAAGTTTTTGTAGTTTGTGTAGATCGGGACAATGATCTAGGTAGAAAAACCCGGTTTAAGGGCCCTGTTATTGGGCGTGAAAAAAATCTTGAAGCTGGACAAAAACTAATTTTAGCTGATCCTACTGAGAGTGACGCTAATACTATTTTTGCTTCTATTAAGAAAATGGAAGAAGCAAAAAAAGAATTCAAAAATGTTGAAGTTGTCACCATAACTGGAAAAGACAAAACTGCACTTCGTAGCGATAAAGAAATTAATCGTCAACTTGATATTATTCAAAAAAATTATAATGTTGAAGGTTGGATCCTTGTTACTGATGGTGCAGAGGATGCACAAGTAATTCCTCTACTTCAATCCCGCGCAAAGATTATTTCTACTGAACAAGTTATAATTCGACAAGCCCAGGCTGTTGAATCAACCTTTTATACAATTAAAGAAGCTTTTCGGGACCCAAGCATTGCAAGAATGTTTATTGGAATTCCTGGAATATTATTACTATTATTTGCAAGCCTGTGGTTTTTTTACCCACAATATATTTTACAAACAATTACTTTGGTTCTTGGAGCATACTTGCTCCTTAAAGGATTTGGAATTGAAGACAAGATTATGGACATGTTCAAAAATATCACTTCAAGTATTTCCGAACAAAGAATTAGTGTTGTATTTTATGTAGCCGCATTTATTTTCCCACTATTTGGAATTTGGTTAGCTTATATTCAATTGATTTCATCAAACTTTATTGATATTGGACTTGATGTCATTTCGTCACTGCGTTTATTATATCCATTTTTAGCAGCAGCTGTTATTTCAATTATTGTTGCAAAAGGAGTGGATTCAATTTATGCAAAAAAAGCTTATAAGATTGGAAAGTACTTTGTTCAAATTGTTTCAATAGTTGCTTTATGGGCAATACTTGATGCGGGAACACTTGTGTTTTTGAGTCAAGCTGATCTTGCTTGGTTCCCAGCAAACATAATGGCAAGTTTTATTATTTTAATAATTGCACTTAGAATTGGAAACACTTTTGATATACGTGCAAAAGTAACAAGAATTCTTATTGGACTACACGTAAGTGATGAAGAAGGAAATTATTTAGGAAGAGTCAAAGAAGTGAATAAGAGAAGACAAAGTATTACTTATGGCAAGAAAAATGTTGAAACAAGAAAAAAAGATTTTATTCTAAAAGATGGGCGAATAATTATTCTTAATTAATCAAGCTCTTGTTTTTCTTATAACTTTTTTTATTAAAGGAGTTTTTTCTATTTTTACAATTTTTTTAAGTTGTGCGAGTAATTTCTTTTTCTTTGTTCCCTTTTCAAGAGCAATTTCTAAAACCTCTGTAAGTCCACTTACTGGAATAATTTTTATTTTTTTCAAATCTTGTTTTGGAAGAACAATATCTTGTATATTGCTTTTTGGAACAATTACTTCTAAAAATCCTGCCATTATTGCTGCACTTACTTTGCTTGAAACACCGCCAACTGGAAGTACTTCTCCACGAACACTTAGTGAACCTGTCATTGCAATATCTTGACGAATTGGAATATCTTCAATTGCACTAATAACTGCTGTTGCAATTGAAACACTTGCACTATCCCCTTCAACACCTTCATAGGTTTGTAGGAATTGAATGTGAATATCTTTTACTAATTTTTTTTCTGAAATCTTTTTGAAAATTACGCTAACATTTTCAACTGCTTCTTTTGCAATTTCCCCAAGCTTTCCAGTTGCAATTACCTTTGAAACATTTCTTGTGCTTGGTGGTGAAACTGCTGCTTCAATTGGAATAATGCTTCCTGCACTACCATCACCAAATACCGCTAAACCATTTACTCTTCCAACAGCACGTCCTTTATTTAGATAAACTTCATAATCTCTTTTCATTTCTATTGCTTTATCAACCATTTGTGCTTCTAGTGTTTTTGAAGATACCTTCGCTTCATAAACATCTTGTGCACTAACAATTTTGTGTCCTTTTTCTCTTGCAACATCTCCTGCTGCACGAACAAGTCCACCAAGATCTCTTAATTTTAAAGTTAATTTTCCTTTTCTTTGTGCTCTTCTTTTTGCTTCAAAAATAATTGCTTCAACAGCTTCTTTGTCAAAGTGAGGAATCTTTTTATCTTTTTTTACTTCCTGTGCAACAAATTGTGCAATTTTATGTCTATTTTCCTCTGTATCCTTCATGTCATTATTCATGTACACTTCGTAACCATAACCTCTAATTCTACTTCTAAGAGCTGGGTGAACTTTTTGTAAGTCATCATAACTTCCTGCTGCAACTAAAACAAAATCACATGGCACCGCTTCTGTTCGTGTCATTGCACCGCTAGAATTTTCGCTTTGTCCCGTTATTGAAAATTTTCTTTCTTGCATTGCGCTAAGTAATTCTTGTTGTGATTTGTATGGGAGTGTTGCTATTTCATCAATAAATAATACTCCCCCACTAGCTCTGTGAATCATTCCTGGTTCTACTCTTAGGTGTGGTGGTGTTCCAAGCCCTCCAGATTGCAATGGATCGTGACGAACGTCTCCAAGTAATGCTCCTGCTCTACTTCCTGTTCCTTCAAAGAACGGTGCAATCTTTTTCCCTAAATTATTAATAAGTAGTTTTGGTGTACTTGCCCCTTCTTTACTTCTCATTTGTCCACCAATTGCAAGTCCAATTAATAGTACTGCTCCGATTAATAGTAGTGCTGCAAATACAACATCTGGGTACCACCCTAGTTTCCAAAATACACTCGCAAGAATCATCCACCCAATTGGTAAGAAAAAAGAAAACATTCGCATTGATTGTTCTGATTTTGTAACATCAAGTCGTGCTTCATCTAGGATTTTTTTCCCATCCCCCGCTTTTACAATTCTTACTTTCGGACTATTTGGATCTTCATGATTTGGATAAATTAAAATATCTTGGAGTTGTTGAACTGGCAAAATTTCACTCATTGCTTGTGCTAGTAAACTTTTCCCTGTTCCTGGAATTCCCACCAAGAGAACATTTCTTTTTTGAGCAGCAGCTTTACGAACAAGTTTTACACTATCGTCTTGTCCAATAACTTGACTTAACAAACTTTTTGGAACAATTACTTCAGAAGTATCTTTAAATGCAAAAGTACTTTTTTTGTCAGAACCTAGTTTCTTACTTTTAGCTTTTGGCATTATATATCCCCCTCTAAAAGGGTTAATAAAGATATTGAAATTATTAGTTCTTAGTACTATGGAACCAATAAAAGTAACTTTTCTTGGAACAAGCGGAAGTGTTCCTCAAAAGGATAAAAATTTTGCCAGTGCGGTTATTACACTTAGCGGAAGCAATTTATTATTTGATTGTCCAGAAGGAAATCAAAGACAATTAATGAAATCAAACGTATCTTTAATGAAAATAAAAAATGTTTTTATTTCACACATGCACGCTGATCATTTTTTAGGATTGTTTGGTTGGATTGCTACAATGACACTAAATGATCGAAGGGATAAATTAACTATTTTTTCTCCACGCGGAGGAAAACAAAAAATTCAAAGGATTATGAAAGAAATTATTAAACCAAGCTTTGAAATTGAATATAAAGAAGTTAAAACTGGAATTATTTTAAAAGAAGAAAATTTTTCAATCTCTGCATTTGCACTAAAACATGAAATTGCTTGTTTTGGTTTTGTATTTCGCGAAAAAGATAAAGAAGGAGAATTCGATAGAAAAAAAGCTGAGAAACTTGGAATTCCTCCAGGGCCAATGTATTCAAAATTAATTGCTGGGAAAAAAGTTAAAATTGGTAAAAAAACTTTTACAAAAAAGGATGTTATGAATTATAATAAAAAAAGAGTGGGGCGAAAAATTGTTTTTGTTTCTGATACAAGGCCAATTAATACTACAATTACAAAAGCTATGGGCGCTGACCTTTTAATTCATGAATCTTCATTTTTAGAAGACCATCAACAAAATGCAATTGATTCTTTACATTCAACTGCGCGGGAAGCTGCTAACATTGCAAAAAAAGCAAAAGTAAAACAATTAGCATTATTTCATTTTAGTGCAAGACTTGATGATGTAAAAGAAATACAAAAAGAAGCGAAAAGTGTATTTACTAATTCTGTTGTTGTTAAGGACTTTGATGAAATCAAATTGTAATTTTTGGTTTGATTCATTCTTCATTTATAATTTCAATTATTTCTGATTCTTTTCTAATTAATTGTGATTCTTTTTCTTTCATTAATTTTCTAAAAACACTTTCTTTTATTTCATGTTTTAAAAACTTTTTTTCAATACCACCAAGTTCATCTCTTAACAATTCAGTTTCTTTTAGTACTCTTTTTATTGTTAATTTTTTATGACGTGAAGGACGTGTTACTCTTTCAACTAATTTCTCAGCTTTTATTGAAACATCAATTGATTCAGCATGTTTAATACTTTTTAATTCAAATTCTAAATTGATTTTTTCTGCTAATAAATCATCTTGTATTTCTTCAAATACTTTTCTTTTTATTTTTCCTTTCATGAATTTTTTTTCTGCAATCTTAAGCATTTTTTCTATTCTTAAAATTTCTTTTTCTTTTTCAAGAATAAGTATATTTTCACTTTGCATAATATATGCAAATAAAAAAAGGACCAAAAGTACTACTACTAAAATAAGAATAAATTCTATCATATTATCACATTAATTATCTGCAAAGTACTTATTAATTTGATCGTATTCATCTAACTTTTGTTTTACCCCAAATCTAAAAAGCGCAATGATTAAAATAACTGCAACTACTACTAAAAGCAATACATAAATCATTTTTTTTTACACCCTCATTTTTTTCCCAGGAGAAAGAAGAACTGTTTCTGTATTAAGAACACTTTCTTCAATTCTTTTCTTTAAATCAACTGGATTATTTCTAAAATCATCTTTTTCAAATTGCATTGGGACAAGTTTTTTTGGTTTCATCATTTTTGCTGCCCTTACAACATCCACCACATCCATGCTTTTATTATTCATTGGAAGAATTACAACATCAGCATCAATTTTTGAAAAAGTATCAATTAGCGCAGTTACTCCTGCATGATAAATTGTTTTACCGCCGCAATCAATCAAATAACCCATTGGATAAAAACTATGTGGGTAATGTGCCGTTGTACTTTTTATTTTAAAATTACCTAAAAAAAGTTCTGAATCAGCCGCAATAGAAACTTTTTGTGTTCTTGGAAGATCAAGCTGTTTTAATATTGAATCATGCGCAACAACTTTTGCCTCACCTTTTTGTGCAATCCCTTCAACTAATGCTTTATCAAAATGTTCATCTGTTTCGTTTGTAAGTAAAATAAGTGAGGCATCTTCCATATCTTTTTTCTTGACTTTCCCATTAGAAATTACAGGGTCTACAAGCACAGAATCTTTTTTATTTTTAATTTTAAAAAAGGAATGCCCGAAATATTGGAGCTCAACCATTCGTATCAATAATATAATGTACGAACTAGGATATAAACATACTCCCAAAAACAGAAGAAAAGTTTAATTAAAACGTTGTTACTAGTTATTGTTATGAAAAAAATAATTTTAGTAATTTTGTTACTACTCATTGTTAGTTTTGGTTTTGCTCAAACACACAGAATCACTTCTCACACAGTAAATATACAGGTTAATGATTCTGGACTTGCACAAATAACTGAGAGATTTTATCTTTATTTCCCAACAGAACAGGATAAAATTGAATTTAGAAATATAAGTACTGATTTGGGATATGATTTGGTAAATTGGGAAAATTTTGACCCAAAATTTACAACTACTGTTGGATCAAATAACCTAACTAATGGAACACTTTCATATAACGAAGGTGAATCAAACTTTTTAGAAATTAAATACGAATTACTTGACGCTTTAATGGAAAAAGGACAAGAAACAAACATGGTTGTTGAATATTCAATGAAAGCAAGTTATTTTAACAAACTCTTTGAACCACCTTTTTGGGTAATTCCAGATAATACAGATATTACAATTGAACTTCCACCAGGGGCAAGCATCAAAGGTACTGTTGAACCCGAAGCAAAAATAACTAATTCTGGAACAAAACCGCTTATAACTTGGAAAGGATATAAAAGCGGAGCACAACTAAATGTTGATTATGTCCTTTGGAAAAAGGCCGACCCTGTTGTAGACATTAATGCGATAAGCAATTTTTTATTTAAAACAACAGAAGGAATTATCACAATTGTAGTTGGACTTTTAATTTTATTAATTTTACTTTGGAAAAGAAAAAGAATAATTAACAAAATAGAACGTTTTGTTGAAAACCATACTATAATTGAAGAAAGCTAACCAAAAAGTTTTGATTGTTTTGTATGAGTTTTTTCCATAATTACTTTTTTTTCAATTTCACTAGCTTTTTCTATTAAAGAAGAAACTTTTTTTGTTGTCTTTTTTGTATTCAATAAAAATGCTAATTCTTTATCATCAAAATCAAAATAATAAGTTAATTCTGGCGCAATTTCTTTGTTTGTCATTAATACTTCTAAAAAAGGCAAATCTTTTGTTCCTTGCCTTATTGAACAATGGGTTTTTGCTCCAACTTTTGTTGCAATACTTTTTCTTAAAGCTCTTTTACTAGTTGAAGCTGAGAGTTTTGAAAGAAGAGTTGGAAATTGAAATGGTTTCCAACCATGATACTCTTTTGTTTTAGCAAAACCCACCCCTACAGTCGATAAATAAAAAACATATTTTAGAAATCCATAATGTTGTCTTCGATAAATTCTTCCTTGAAAAATATCTGCTTTACTCAAATAATCAAAAGCATTTGCTGCATCAACTCCTTCATATTGCCTTGGAATATTTTCTTCAACCCATCTCATCAATAAGTCGGGCGAAACTTCTGATTTGTCAACAGCTTCTTTGATTTCCCACGCTGTCTTTCCTTTGAAAATTTTTGTCATAATTGGAAATATTTTTTCTTTTCTTCTTCTTGGTGTTAATTCATTAACATCTTCCATAGTAATATTTTTTCCAAGAGATTGAATATCAAGTAAAGCACTTCGATAGTCTCCTCCAGAATTTTTTGCCAATTCTTTAATTGCCTCAGGATCAAATTCCACTCCTTCTTTTTCTAAAATTTCTCGAAGCTTTTTTGCAATACTTAAATAATTTATTTTTTTAAATTCTTTTAAAATCCCAATACTTCTTAAAGGAAGAAGTTTTTTGTCTGAATAAATATTGTTTGCTGTGAAAAGAATTGGATTTGAAGAAGTTTTTGCTAAATTAAAAATTGATGCTGCCCCGCCTCTATCTTGGGCTTGCATAGAATCGATTTCATCAATTAACACTAAACGTTTTGTTCCAAATAATGACGAATTGTTTGTTGCCGCTCCTGCAATTCTTTCCATTGCATCTTTATTTCGTAAATCACTAGCATTCATTTCAAATATTTGCCAGTTCATTTCTTTTGCAATCAAATAAGCTAAGGCTGTTTTTCCAACACCAGGCATCCCATATAACACAAGTGGTTTTTGAGCTTTGCCCGCGTCCCATTCTTGAGCCCATCTTTTTGCTTCTTCAACAATCTCTACATTTCCAATAAATTCGTCTAAATTCCCTGGAAAATATGTTTCTGTAAACAATCGTGCCATAAATGGAAAAGGTTTGGAAGTAATTAAAAAGAAATCTAAAGCTTTTCTTTTAGGACTGCTTTGTAATAACTATTTGTTTTAATTGAAAACTGATAATCTCTCCACCCATTGCCCATTTCTTTAACCGCTTTATCAATTCTTTCCTGCCCTCCCCTAATATTGTACGCAGTAAGTGTTTTTTCCATATCTCCATTAAAATGTTTATAAAGATCAGAAAGACGCATAATTCCCAAACGAATTGATTTTTGAGGATCAAAAGGATTGTGCCTATACCGAGTAGTATATTCACTCCCAATAAGACTCCAATGCATTTGCATTAATCCAAATGCTCCCGCATTAGAAACTGCTAAGGGGTGCCATTTTGATTCTTTTTGAAGAACTTTTTTTGCAACATCTTCCGGAAAATTAAACTCTTTACAATAAACTTTAACCCAATTTCCATAAACTCTTTTGTTTCTTTCCAGTTCTGATTTTAAAAGCGGACTTCTCAAATATTTTTCTCTAAGTGATATTTGACTTTCCCTAAGCCAAGGAGCAAGTTTTTCAGGATTAACTTTCATTAAAAGATTTGGAGTTTTTGGACTAACTTCCATTGCCGCCAAAAATTCAGCACGGCTTTTTTCATTCATTTCCTGAGACCATTTTGCAAGTTCCCTCACTCTTGCAGCTTGGCTTTTTCTAGCTTGTTTTTCAGCAACACTCCTTTGTTTTATAGCATCAATATCTGCGCTTCTTATCTTAGCATCTCTTCTTGCTAGCCCAAATAATCCGGTTGCAATTGCCACACCTATTGAAAAATTTACCATTGCCCTTTTTTTGTAATTTTTTCTTCTTTGCATACACATTATAAGATATGTGGAAAATAAAATTGTTGTGGTATCATGCAAATTGGAATAGTTGGAAAACCAAGCAGTGGAAAGAGTACTTTTTTTAGTTCTAGTACTTTAGTAGACGTTGCAATGGCCTCATACCCATTTACTACAATAGAGCCCAATAAGGGGACTGGTTTTGTTCGGGTTGATGATGCTGGAAATTTCTTTAACGTTATAAGTGATCCAAAACATGGTTTTTTAGTTGAAAAAGAAAGTGGAAATATTCGTTATATTCCTGTTGAATTAATTGATGTTGCTGGACTTGTTCCTGGGGCAAATGAAGGAAAGGGGCTTGGAAATAAATTTTTGAATGATTTATCTGGGGCTGATGCACTTGTACATGTAGTGGACGCTTCTGGATTGACTGATGAGGAAGGAAAAGCAACTACTGGACATGATCCTTGTAAGGATGTGGAATTTTTAGAAAAAGAAATAGAACTTTGGTTTTTAAAAATTATTGAAAATAATTGGAGTAAATTTGGCAAGAGTCATGAGAAAGAATATCGAAAAAAAGTTGAATTACTTTCACAAAATTTAAGTGGGGTAAAAATACTTACATCCCATATTGAAAGTGCTTTAAAAAAACTTGCACTTGGTGAAAAATCATTTTTAGAATGGGACGAAGAAGATAAAATGAACTTTGCTACCCAGTGTCGTAAATATAGTAAACCAATTATTATTGCTGCTAACAAATGTGACTTACCCAATGCTGAAAGTAATATTAAAAAGATGAGAGAAAAATTCCCAGATAAAACGATTGTTGCATGTAGTGCTGCTAGTGAACTTGCTCTTCGAAAAGCTGCTAAACAAGATATCTTAGAATATTATCCTGGAGAGAAAGATTTTACTCTCAAAGGCGAACTTAATGATAAACAAAAAGAAGGTCTTGAAACAGTTAGAAAAAATGTAATGGAAAAATTTGGCGGAACTGGAATTCAAACTTGTCTTGATGAAACTATTCTTGGAGTATTAGATTATATTCCAATTTTTCCTGGCGGAACAAAAACTCTTAAAGACAAAAATGGAAACACACTAGTAGATTGCTTTTTAATGAAAACTGGAAGCACTGCTATTGATTTTGCATACACTTTGCACACTGATATGGGTGATGGTTTTATTCGTGCTATTGATGTTAAGACCAAACAAATTATTGGAAAAGATCATGTGTTAAAATCTGGCGATGTTATTGAATTAATGTTCAAAAAACCTTAGAAATTATTTTTTAATAAAAAAAATAGAAATTGAAGGAATTTTTTATTTAATCCCTTCGATAATATCTGTAATTGTTCTACTTGGTTTTGTTTCTTCTGTTGTAGTAGTTGTTTCTTGAACAATTGCTGGTTCAACTGGAACAGCTTTTGTTTCTGTTGTAGTTGTTGTAGTTTTAACTGTTTCAGGTTTTTTGTCAAGTTCAATGATTATTTTTTTCATTGTTTCTTTGTCTTTTACTTTTTTAAGAGTGTAAAAGTATGCGTTAATCATTTGATCAAGATCAAGTTGTCTTTTGAAACCTAGTCTTGCAATTTCCTCAAAGTATAGTCTTACTACTCTAAATGCTACTTCTTCATCGTTCATACCAATCACTTCCTAATTCCTGACTTTCTTACAGCCTCTGCAACATCTGCTTCATTATGCTCCATTCTTCTCACTCTTGCAAGAGAATACAGATATGAATTAATTATTTCATCAAGAGTTAATCTCTTTTTGAAACCAAATCTTGCAATTTCTTTAAAATAAGTTTGCATTAATTTGAATGCTACTTCTTCTTCATCCCATTCAACAGCCATTTTTACATCTTTTGTTGTAATTGACTTTACACTAGCGAGTGAAGAAAACATTTCTCTTATTTTGTTATAATCAACACTTTGTTTTACAACTTTTGTTGTTGCTTTTTCAACAGGAACTTTTTTTGTTCTGTAAACCACTTTTGTAATAACCTTTGGTTTTGACTTAACTGTTTTTACAACTGTTTTAGTCCTATACTTAATTTTTGGCTTACTTTCAACAATTTTTGTTTTAGTCCTGTACTTAATTTCAGGTTTAGCCTTAATTGTTCTAGTTCTGTACTTAATTTTAGGCTTACTTTCAACAATTTTTGTTTTAGTCCTGTACTTAATTTCAGGTTTATCATGAATAGTCCTAGTTCTATACTTAATTTTTGGTTTAGCTTCTACTGTTTTAGTTCTAGTCCTATACTTAATTTTTGGTTTTGTATGAATAGTTCTAGTTTTGTATTTAACTTTTTCAACAGTTTTTGTTGTTCCTTTTCTTCCAAGTTTTCCTGCTTTTGCAAGTTTCCAAAGAGCAACTGATTGTAAGAAAGTTTTTCCAAGTCTCATTTGAGAACCAATAAATTGATTATATGCACTTGGTCTTCTCTTATCTTTTGCCATTAAAGTTTGGTACCTATTCCATTCTTTTACAGCTTGAGTAAAAGTATGTCCCGAAGTAATATATTTTCTAATAAATAGATTATATTCGCTAATTCTTTTTGAGTTTACTTTCTTTTTTCCTTTTACTTTACCTTTTCCTTGTAATTTAGCAACTTCTGCTTTTAATTTAGAAATTTCAGTATCTTGCTTTACATTATGTTTTAGAGCTTTTGTTGTTCTTTTACTTGTAGAAGCAATTTGCTTTTTAACAGTTTTAGAAACAGCTGTTTTCTTCACAATTGTTTTTTTAACAACTTTAACAGTTGGTTTTTTCTTTGTCGCTTTTTTAGTAGCTTTCTTTTTGACGTTCTTTTTAGCAACTTTCTTTTTTGTTGGTTTTTTTGCAACTTTCTTTTTAACGGCCTTTTTAGTAGCCTTTTTCTTTGTAGCCATACACTATATTTGTTGAAAAACTATATAAAAAGCTTTCTATAACTGGAAAAAGTGAATAAATTAACTTTTTTTGACTTTTGAGATAACTCTTGTTACTCCTTTGCCCTTTTTTACCTTTTTTGCACTAATTAACTTTTTGTCTTCCAAATCATTAATTGCCTTTCGAAGAGTTCTCTCAGCAAAGTCCTTTCCAAGAGCTAAATAGATTTCACCAGCAGTAACTTCATTATTTTTTACAAAATCAAGAATAAGTTGTTCTTGTTTTGATAAATTTGATGAAAGTTCTTGTTTTACTACCTTTTCTTTCATAAAAGCTTTTCTAACGTGAGCGACTTTTACTTTTTTTGAATTCTCGTTTTCTGCTAAACGAGCAGCTTTAAGCAAAACATCAATTGCAACTCTTGCATCCCCTTCTTTTGAAGCATGCGCTGCTGCAAGAGGGATAACTTCATCTTCTAAAGCATTATCAAAAAAAGCATATTTTGCTCTTTCTTTTAAAATATCTTTTAATTGCAATGAAGAATATTTTTCAAAGTTAATTGTTGAAGCTTGCATAGAACTTCTTACTCGATCATCAAGTAAGGAAAGAAAAAAGTTATCATTTGAAATAAAAACAAGCCCAATAAACACTTTGTGTCGTTCTCCCATTCTTGATAAGTCATATAACAAATCTTTTGTGTCTTCTTGTTTTAGAAGTTGTTCTGCTTCATCAAATATAAAAATTGGAATATTTTCTTTTGACTTTGTAACCGCAACAAACCTTTCAAATATTTCTTCTGTTGAAAGTCCTCTTGTAGGGACTGCATAACCAAGAAAATTTGTTGCTTTTGAAAGTATTGAATGTTTTGAATTAAATTCGAAACAATTTATGTAGAGACATTTTGTCCTATCAGAATATTCCCCAAGTTCATTTAGCACATGTTTTGAACTAACTGTTTTTCCTGTTCCTGGAACTCCGGTTAAAAATAACGTTGTTGGTTTTTTTCCAAGAGTTGCTGGTTTTAGAGCAAAAACCATTTCCCCAATTTCTTTATCACGAAAGGGCAATTGTTCTGGAACAAATTCAGGATACAAAAATCTCTCATCTTTTAATATGTGATTTTCTCCTTTTGATTCAAATATATTTGCCATAATCAAAATATATTTGATAAGTAATAAAAGCTCTTTGGCAATAATATTATGCATGGATATTGAAGATTTAGCATATGAAGTTATCCCTGAAGAAATTGTTAGTCTTAAGGATGAACTTATTGATTTGTACGCAAGAGAACTATTTGAAAAACACATTTATTTTAGACAAACGAGTTCTTTAGAAGGTAATATTGTTGAAATATTAAAACGTTTAGATGGACAAGAAGAAAAACATGCTTACATACTAAAAATATTACTTGAAAAGGCAGAACTTGAAGTTAAAGAGTATGACCAAAGCGAATTAGAAAACATTGTTTATCAACCACTTAATGAAGCATTAATATATGATATCAAACAAGAAAAGATTTCTGCCGATGCATATCGAGATGCAATTGAAAAATCTACTGGAAAACTAAAACAAGTACTTGAACACATCCTTCAAGAAGAATTTGAACATATTGGAATTCTTGAAAAGTTTTTAGAAGAAAATGTTTAATTACAATTCAAATTCAAATAGCGCAACCGGTTTCTTTAGTCCGAAATTCTTTTCAACTTCTTCTGAGAGTTCTCCAATGAAACCTTTTTTTCCACCAACAGTTATTTTTGCACTGTTTTCACCAAGGAAAGAAAATGTTTTTTTCTCAATCTTTAATTTTAATCCAAGCATATCGCAAAGTGTTACTAGTATTGATTTTATTTCTGTGAAGTTTGCGTTTGAATGAGTTACTACTCCGCAAATGTGATTTGTTTGGTTTACTCCAATATCTGCTTTTGGATTTAATTCAAGGCATGCGCCTACTTCAAAAATTCTTTGTGGAAAGATTTGGTTTTTATTTTTTGAAAGGAAATTTAATGCTTGTGGCAATAATCTTTTTCGCATTATTTCATAATTTGAACTCATTGGGTTTGCAAGTTCAACAAATTTTTCTCCTTTAAGCAACATTTTTGCTTCTTGGTTTGTTTTGGAAGTTAGATTAAATGAAGTTATTTCTTGCAATCCCATTCCAATACACCCATCTCGAACTTCTTCAAGTGCATCAAGTTCTGCTAAGCTTTTTCCAAACACGCACATTTCAACTGGAACTGGTTCTATTTTATCATAACCATATGAAATAAGTGCATCTTCAACAACATCCACCCCGTGCATTATGTCTTGTCGGTAATTTGAATATTCTACACTTGTTTTTTCTTTTGTCATACTTACTTTGTACCTTGCTTTTTCAAGTAAGGTCTTAAGTTCTGTTGGTTTTATTCCAAGACCTGTTACTTGATTAAATAATTCTGTCTTAAATGTTAATTTTTGTGTTTTGAATTCAGGAGTATTAACTTTTTTTGACGGATACGTTTTTCCAATTGGAAAATTAATTTCTGTTGTTTCTATTTTTCCTCCACGATCAGCTAGTGCCATACACATTACTTCAAGTGCAGTACTAACAATATTCCAATTAAATCCAGTTACTTCAATAAAAAGATTTTTTGTTTGGGCCGTTACTTTTCCTGTTACTTGTGAATTAATTATTGGTGGCATTGATGCCACAACTTTTTTTGAATCAATTACAATCGGGTAATAAGTGTTCCCTTCTAAAAGGTGCGCATACGCTTTTCCTTTTTCATGTTGTTTTAAAATTTCACTTGGTCGCATTGGAACTTTCCATTCAAGTGGAACAAACTCTATTTGGTTATCTTTGAATCCTTTGTAATGTATTGGTGGATGCATTATATCAAAGTCATACAGACCAATTCCAGTTTCTTTTCTTTTTCTTCCAAATGTTTCTCCAACTTTTTCTTGAAGTTGAACCATTTGAATAATAAAATCATCGTCTATTTTTACATTTTTTACAACTGCACATGCAATTAGTGGTCTAACTTTTGCAAGATTTTTATCAACATAAACTTTTACTTTTCCTTTTGTTGTTTTATATTTTTTTATCCCTTTATCTTTTCCTATTCTTGCTTTTATTTCTCTTGCAATTCCTTCACTACTCCAAAGATCTGGCCTATTTGTTTCTTTAACATCAATTTTTATTGCGTCGCCGTCCTTTCCATCAACTTCTCCTTTAACATACATTAATGCATCTTCAAGTTGGTTATCAGTGAATTTTTTTCCAATTAATTTTTCTAAATCTTTTTTGCTTGCTTCTATTGTAGGCATTATTTGGTCACCTTTGCTTCTCTTAAATATCCTAAATCTTGTGAGAATAAATTTCGAATATCTTTTATTCCAAGTTTCATCATTGCAAGTCGATCAATCCCAAGTCCCCATGCTATGGCAGTTGTTCCTTTTTTGTAGCCAAGATTTTCAAGCATTTCAGGTCGAAATACTCCTCCGCCAGCAAACTCCATCCATCCTACTGTTGGATTATATGCAGAGAGTTGTACGCTTGGCTCGGTGAATGGGTAATAGTCCGGGAAGAATTTTACTTTTTCTGCCCCGCCAATTTCTCTTGCAATTAGTTCGAGTTGTCCAAGTAAATGTTTGAAATTTATTCCTTCTCCAATAATAAAACAATCAAGTTGACTAAATTCAAGTAAATGTGTTGCGTCTAGTACGTCTGGACGAAAGCAACGTGTAATAACAAAGTATTTTCCTGGAACAGTGCATGGTTTACAAAGCTCTACTATATCAAATCCAGTTCCGTGTCCTGGCGGCATTAATTTTTCTGCTGTTTGTAGGTCCCAAGTGTAACCCCACCCTTTTGAATCACTCACTCCTCCATTTTCATGAGCTGCTTTTATTGCAGCAACCGCCTTTTTGTTTGCTATTTTTCCATGAGTTGGTTGTTTTAATTGATAAGTATCAGTCCATGTTCTTGCTGGATGGTTTTGTGGTTGATATAAACCATCAAAGTGATAAAATTCGTGAGTTACTAAGGTTGATTTCATTTCAGTATAACCAAGTTCCACCATTTTTTGTCTTAATTCCTTTATGAATTGTTGATAAGGTTGTTTTTTTCCCGCTAGTATTTTTGGAACTGGAGCACTAACATCAAATACTCTTTCAATCTTTT
>JABHJM010000025.1 GCA_018691995.1 Candidatus Iainarchaeum sp. | reverse complement strand
TCTTCAATGTCATTTTCTATTATTTCTATTTCGCCTTCTATTATTTCTCCTCGTGAATTAGCTAGATAAGTATACATTCCGGCGGCTAGTTTGGTAGATGTTTCCCCACCACTATCAGTGAAGACTGTTTTACTTTTCCCATCTATATTTGTTATTGTGATTTCTACATTTGGTTCTATTAGTCCAAAGTTTTTTGTGTGTATTAATAGTGTTCCTTCTCTAATGACTCTTGTAAGGGTAATTGATTTTCTTTCTGTTGTTTTTGCAAGTGTGATAGACTGGGGGTCATACCCAGGTGCTGTTGCTGTAATTTGAGTGATTAAACAGTCATCTCTTTTAAAATAAAAACTACTATTTAAAGGTGATAAAGTGCTTGTTATTCCATCACAACTAATATCAATTATTGAACTTTCAATAAATGCTCCTTCTTCGTCATTAACAAGAATTGTTGAATAAGTTTCTGTATAAATGTCACTTTTACTTCCACTAAGCCTAAAATTTAATTTGTCGCCAAGTGTAGCTTCCTTAACAATTGAGGCATAATTTGTTTTTGAAACCGTGACTACAAACTCTTCTCCAAGAACACTAATTTTTACTTTTCCATCTGCTCCTGTAAAGTATTCTTTTATTTCATTTCCATTATCCAAAATTTCTATTTGGGCATTATTTATTGGTAATCCAATAGTTGAAGTTACAGTTACTTCAAGAGTGTTTGTTTGTTCAAATGAAAGGAATATTGGAATGATAAATAATAAGAGTAGGATCAAAATTATTGCGATGAATACTAGAAAACTTGGTACTTTTTCATCAATTTTATCAGTAACTTTTGTAATTGGAATTATTTTATTAATGGTTTCAATTGCTGAATACCATTTACTTTCCAAGCTAGAATAAATTCCCAATCAAACACCCAATAAATAAATGGTTTAGTAAATAAAAAGCTTTCTCTTTTAGAATTTAGTCTAAAGAGGTTTTCAATTTTTGTACTTTTACAATGATTTCGCCAAGTTTGGCTGGAGTAATTGTTTGAGCAGCATCACTTGTTGCTTTATCAGGATCAATGTGGGCTTCAATAATAAGTCCATCTGCTCCTGCTGCAATTGCAGCTAGGGACATGCTTTCAATTAATTCTCTCTTTCCAGTTCCATGTGAAGGATCAACTATGATTGGTAAGTGAGTTAATTCTTTAATAATTGGGACTGCAGAGAGATCAAGAGTATTTCTTGTATATGTTTCATAAGTTCTAATTCCTCTCTCGCACATAATGACTTTTTTGTTCCCCTCGCTTAGAATGTATTCAGCAGCATTAACCCATTCTTCAATAGTTGCTGCTAATCCTCTTTTGAGCATAACAGGTTTTTCTTGTTGTCCAACCTTTTTTAGGAGAGCAAAATTTTGCATATTACGTGCTCCAATTTGTAATATGTCAGTATATTTTGCGACAAGGTCAACATCATGAACATCAACTACTTCAGTAACAATAGGCAAGCCAGTTTCTTCTCTTGCTTTTGCAAGTAATTGTAATCCTTCTTCTCCAAGGCCTTGGAAGGAATATGGGGAGGTTCTTGGTTTGTATGCTCCTCCACGAAGCATATTTGCGCCCACCTCCTTTACAGCTTTAGCAGTCTCAATGATTTGTTCTTCATTTTCAACAGCACAAGGGCCGCTCATTATAACTAAATCTTTTCCAACGTTAATATTTCCTACTTTAAAAGTAGTTTTTGTTCCATTATTTCCAGCAAGTTTTAAATTATCCATAACAAAATTAAGAGAGTTAAATATTATAAGCAGATGTTTTATTTTTTCTTTGATTTTAATTTGCTAAGTTTTTTTCGTTCTTTTTCTATATAAGAACTAATGTCTTTTTCAGTTGCAAATTCTTTTGCAGCTTTTCCATCTCTTGCAATAAATTGCCAACCAGCATTATCTATTTTTGAATTTGGAACAACAACAATTTGTCCATCGTCAAGTTCAAGTCTGGTTTTTCTAAGAGATACTTCGAAAACAATTCCTTCAAATCCAGCAGCTTTTACTCGATCTCCAATATCAAAATGTCTATCTTGGAGTATCATAACTCCTGCAACAATATCTTTTAGAGTATCTTTTACTGCCAAGGCGACTGCAAGTCCACCAAGGGCTCCTACTGCAAGTAATGATTGGAACATTTCATCAAGTCCAAGTTGTCCTACTAACCAAATTATTACAATAAACCATAAAACCCAACCAATAACATTAGTTAGTAAGTGTTCTATATCTTCATCAAAATCTACTTTTGCAAAAAACTTTTTTACAAAATGTTTTACAATTTTAATTGCAAAAAAAGCAAGTATAAGTACAATGATTAAATATATTATTGAAGGTCCAAGTTCAATTACCTTAGAACTAATTTCTCCCATTCCTGCAAATAATGAAACAAATATTTCTTCAGCCATTTTTTTCCACTCAATATTAATTAATTTTCTTCTTTTTAATTCTTTTGATTTAATTTTTTAAAATTTAATGTTTTTTCCAAGTTTGCTCGGTAACAAATTCTAAAATTCCTGCATCAACTGCAGCATCTATGATTGTTGGGGTAATTAATTCTCGGTTTGTTCCTGGCAAAAATTCCATTGCTGGATTAACAGGTTCAAAGTTATGGTCGCGAATTTCTTTTTGGGTTGGATTTGCAGCAGTTGCTGGATGTTCTGAACAAGCAAATCTATCTATTACATCAACTAATAGTTTTTTAGGAATTTCTTTTCCTGTTGCTCTTTTGTAAAGTACACGAAATGCATAAAATCCTGCTTGTAAATAATCATACTTTTTTCCGATTTGGGGAATTCTTTCTAAGTTATGTAGAAACGCTTCTAGTTGCTTGGGGCTTGCATTTTTCCATCTTACAACTTTGAGATCAATTCCAGTTTTTGCAAGAGTGTGTAAGCCTCTTTCTCGATAACCATGGCGTCCTTTAAAATCAGTTATTGTGTGTGTATTAGTTTTCTTTCCCATGTAAGTTGCCACATGAGCATATTTTCCATCAATTGCTTTCGCAACACTTCTACTAAAAAGTCCACCCAAAGTATGTCTTTGACTCACTGTTAAAATCATGTCTCCAGCTTTTAATTTTTTAAAATCAGCACTTTTTGTTTTATGCCATCCCTTTGGAGCAGAGTACCTCTCATTAGGAAGCCTTTCTCTTGCAAAAGCTCGTGTTCGGGCTTTTTGTATGGTTAGATTTCTTATAGGCATAATATTATTGTATGATTTTATCTTTAAATTAGTAACTGTTTTGATCTTTTCTAATTTCTTTTTCAAGCCGAATGATTTTTTTATTAATATTGTTTACAATCTCATTTCCTTCGTGAGTATCAATTTTTCGTTTTGCAATGTAATAATTAGCAATTGTAAGTGCTTTTTGTTCAATGAATAATTGGTGTTTAATTGGAGATTCATCTGAAATTTTTCCAATTGTTTCTTCTTCAAATATTTTTAGTTCAGCTTCTTTTTCAATTAATTCTTCCCAATTTTCAATTAATATTTCACTATAAGCTTCATTTGAAATTTTTCTAGAAAGTAATTTGCTTTCAAGATCGTTTAAGGTCTTTTTTATTGCAATAGTTTCGGTGTATATTTTGACAAATTCTTTTTCAGTATCCGAGACTGAGAAAAAAATTGTTGAATTTGTTTCAATTGATTTTTTCATTAAAGAATCAAAAAAGTTGATTACTTTTCTTGAACCATTAACTACAATTAATTTTTCAATCCCATCAATTGCAACAACAGCCATGTTTGCTCTTTCAAGGAAAAGATGAATTGTATTATTTAAAGCTTCTATCTCATTTGGTTTTATGCTATTTTTTTTCATTTCAATACTATCGCTCAACCACACAACTGGAGTTTTTTCAAGTTGGTATTTTTGTCTTATTTGATTAGGATGATCAATTGAAACTAATAATCCTTGTCTGTTGTGTCTTACAAGATCAGAAAATAAACGAAGGGCTTTTTTTCTTGATTTGCTTTTTTCATCAATAAAATATGTTCTTCCAAGTTCAGCAGAAAAGATGGGTTTTTCTTTACTAAATCCTTCTGTAACAGGAGTGATTGTAAAAATTTTGTGTTTGATAACAACATAGCTCATCACAACACAGCTAATGAACATGAAAACACTTGCTAATTTGAGTTCTCCAAAACCAAGTAAACGTATTAGGAAAATGTCTCCAAGCATTCCAAAAAAAGCAGCAATAAAAATTCCAATAAACACTAATTGAAGTGTCTTTTTTTCTGATTCAAAACTTGCTTGTTTATAATCAATAAAAAGTTTGATTAACCCAAGCCCCATAAATATTGCAAGATATGTTGTTCCCATCCAGTAAAGATTTCCATACACTACACTATTTATTTGTGCTTGTGAAAAAATGATTTCTTTAATGAATTCTCCACTATAAGTTAAAATATAAATGAGTCCAAGAGGGATTAGTAATAAAATTAATTTAGCTGGTTCATTTGTAAAGAAAAGTCTTTTTCGTTTTGGAAAAGCTGTTGCAAAATAAAAAAAGAATATTGCAAGGAAAAAGAAACCCACCCAATAGACATATATCCAAAATAAAGCATCTCTTACTGTTGTTGAAAGTTGGAAAAATAAGTCTCCTGCAATATGTACGCTAATAGCACACATAAAAAAGAAATAATAAAGTGATGCTAAGCTTTTGAGTTTTTTTGAAAGAACAATAAGAGTCAAAAGTAAACTAGCAACAAGAGAAACTTCAAGAAGAATAAGATGAATGTATTCAATAGCCATATTAACCATTATTACTGTTATTCTAATTAATATTACTTCTTATATTTATAAAAAAAAGAAAAACTGGGAATTATTTAATTCCCATATAATTTTTGTATTCCTGTTATATCTCCAGCATTTAGAGTTCTCTTTTTTGTTTCTCCATAGCCAGCATATCCATACATGGTTTCTTCTGAACAAGTGCTTTCATATAAATCACCCATTCCCATTGTATGTCCAAGTTCATGCACATCAATGTTTTCGAAATCCATCTTACCTGCTTCTCCACTAGAACTCCATGGATAGTCAACTTGGTCAAATACAAGGTCCCATTCAACAAGTTTTCTTTTTCTTGGTGATCCTGAGAAGATTCCCCATATTGTATTCACTGCTATTGCTCCAGAATCAGCAATACTTCCAAAGTAAACTTCATTCAAACCATCTGGCTGAACGGTATCTACAGAAAGTTGTGCTGT
>JABHJM010000028.1 GCA_018691995.1 Candidatus Iainarchaeum sp. | reverse complement strand
ACAAAAAAGAAAAAATAAAATGGGCCCAAGACCCGGCACTGCTCCTGAAGAAGATTATTCAAGAACAAGATTACCAAGGCCAAAAGACCTTGAACAATTTTGTGTTGTAACAAAATTAATGGGAACTAATCAAGTTAAGGTGTACTGTGAAGATGGAGTTGAAAGACAACTTAGAATTCCTGGAAAATTAAAGAAAAGAGTTTGGCTTCGAGAAAATGACATTATTATTGCAAGAATGTGGGATTTCCAACCAGAAAAAGGAGATGTTGTTTGGCGATATCTTGGAAATCAAGTTGCTTGGCTTAAACGAAATGGTAAACTTGACAAATTACCAATCTAAAAAATAAGAGGTTATTTTTAACAACTTTTTTACTAAATATTAGTGATGAAATATGGACGCAGAAGATAAATTTGATCGAGATGAAAAAAAATACATTAAAAACAAACAAGCTAGAAAAGTTTTTGATGATGTTTTTGACAAAGAAACAATTGCAACTATTACTGAACTTGCAAGAAAAAAATATTTTGACGAAGTTGAATTTGTTATTTCAACTGGAAAAGAAGGAAACGTTTTTCGATGCAATAGTGGAAAAAACTTTTATGCTCTAAAAATTTATAAAATTGAAACAAGTGATTTCAAACACATGAGTGATTATATCATTGGTGATGAAAGATTTAAAGATGTGAGAAAAGATAAATTTGAAATTGTTAAAGCTTGGACAAGAAAAGAATTTAGAAATCTTGAAGAACTAAGCAGAGCTCGTGTACGTGTTCCACTACCTATTGCTTTTGCAAGAAATTGTTTGGTAATGGAATTTATTGGAGTAGATGGAGTTGCTGCTCCTCGTGCAAAAGATAAAGTTTTTTTAGATATGGAAGAAAAATATGAAATTGTTTGTAAGTATATGGCAAAAATGGTTAAGAAAAAGTTAGTGCATGCTGATTTAAGTGAATACAATATTTTAAACAATGATGAAGAATTAGTTGTTATTGATGTTGGACAATCTGTTTCAACCTTGCACCCAAAAGCAAAAGAGTTTTTTGAGAGAGATGTGCGAAATATGAGCAGATGGTTTAAACGACATGGTGTTGACACTAACGAGAAAAAAATGTACACAGACATTAAAGCGAAGAAATAAAAATGATTAAAGGTGTAAATTAAATATGGATGAAATAATTAGAATCCCTGATGAAAGAATTGCTGTTTTAATTGGAACAAATGGTGTGACAAGAAAAACAATTGCAAAACGAACAAAAATAAAAATTAATATTGATTCTTCAAATGGAGAAGTTACCCTTATTGGCGAAGGAGAGAATTTTTTCAAAGCAAGAGATGTTGTTCACGCAATTGGAAGAGGTTTTTCCCCAAAAAGAGCATTTACTCTGCTTGAAGATAATTATTTGTTAAAAATAGTTGAAATTCGTGATTTTACTGGAAAAAATAGAAGTGCTCAGGAAGCAAAAAGAGGACGCGTTATTGGAAGAGAGGGAGAAGCAAGAAGAGAAATAGAGAAAAAAACAGGTGCCTTAATTAGTGTTTATGGCAAAACTGTTGCAATAATTGCAAAACCTGATACTATTGAAGAAGCTACTGATGTAGTTGAAATGCTCTTACAAGGAGCAACTCACGAAACAATGGAACATTTCCTTGAAGAGAAGCACGATCGGTTCGAATTGTAAAAATAAGTCCAAACTAGTCAAAAAGTCACATTAGCTTTATATACTTATAAGCATTCAATCTTACTAGAATATACTATATAGAGACGGGCAAATGGTGAGCAAGTGACTAAAAAAGAAGTTAAGAAAGCAAATACTGCTGAAGAAAGCTATGATGAGGGTACAAAAAAGCTTGATGCTGAATTTAAAGAGCACTCTGTAGCAGAATTTTTTAAGAAAAACAAACAAATGCTTGGTTTTTATGGAAAAGTAAGAACTTTAACCATGATAACACACGAATATGTTACAAATTCGCTCGATGCTTGTGAAGAAGCTGGAATTTTGCCAAATATTGATGTTAAAATTGATGAACTTGGAAAAGAATATTATGAAGTTACTGTAACTGACAATGGCCCTGGAATTAGCAATACTAATATTGGAAAAGCATTTGGAAAACTTTTAGCAGGAACCAAGTTCCACAGACTCATACAATCCCGTGGACAACAAGGAATTGGTTGTAGCGGTTGTACAATGCTTTCTCAAATGACTACTGGAAAAGCTAGCAAAATTATTACTGGGAGAAAAGGACAAAAAGCTATTTCTCTTGAAATTACAATTGATCCAAAACATAATGAACCAAAAATTACAAATGAAAAAGAAATTGCAAAAGCATTCCAAGGGACTGCTGTACAAGCAAAATTCAAAGATGTTTTATACCGGGATAGTGAACAAGGTCCACTTGAATACTTACGAAGAACTGCTATTTCAAATCCACACGCACAAATTTCTTTTCGTGACCCAATGGGACAAAAAATTACTTTTAAAAGAACACACAACAAAATTCCACAACTTCCAAAAGAAGTTAAACCACATCCAAAAGGAGTTACTGTTGATGAAATTATTACTCTTGTAAAAGTTACAAAAGCAAGAACTGTTGCAAGTTTTATTTCAAATGATTTTGATCGAACTGGTGCAAAATCTATTCAAGAAGTTAAAAACAGAGTTAGTTTTGATTTGAATAAAGATCCTAAAAAAATTAATTGGAGTGAAAGTGAAGAAATTGTAAAAGCATTCAAAGAAATAAATTTTATTGCTCCTTCAACTGATGCATTAAGGCCAATTGGAGAAGATCAAATCAAAAAATCTTTAGACAGTATTGTAAAGCCAGAATTTTTAACAGTGTTAACAAGAAAACCAACAGTTTATGCTGGAGGATTTCCATTCCAAGTTGAAATTGCAATTGCTTATGGCGGAGACGCTGGAAGAAGTAATGCTGAAGGACGAAAAATGGAAATTATGAGATTTGCAAACAGAGTTCCACTTCCATTTGATGCGGGAAACTGTGCACTTACTCACGCGGTACAAAGTATTGATTGGAAAAGATACAACATAAAAGATGTTGAACATTCCCCAGTAACAGTTTTTATAAATTTTATTTCAGTACACATCCCATACACTGGCGCAGGAAAACAATCAGTGGCTGATGAAGAAGAAGTTTTAGCAGAAATTCGATTCGCTTTAATGAATACTGGAAGACGTGCAGGAATTTATATTTCACACAAACGACGTGAAGCTGAAAACCAATTAAAAAGAAAAATGTTTTACAAATATATTCCTGAAATTGCAAAAGCTCTAAAAGAAATAACAAAAGCAAATGAAGAAGATATCAAAAAGAGAATGGAAAAATTAGTTCTTGAAAAATTAAAACTTGATGAAGCAAAAGATGCTGAAGAGATGGCTAAAATGCAAGACAAAATGGATAAAGATTCAAAAAGTAGTATTAGTAAAAAAAATGGAAAAGATAAATCAAAAGAAAAGGTGAAAAAATGATAAAACCAATTTGTGATTTTTGTGGAAAAGAATTAATAGAGTTTGGAGCAATATTGTTTTCTCCCCCAAAAGAAATGAATGTTAAAAAGTACCACGTTTGTGTTGATTGTTATAATGAAATGATAAAAAAGGTGAAAGAATAATGGCAACTAGAAAAATGAGAAAACCAAAAGCTAAAGCAGTAACTTCAGAAAAAACTACTACAAAAGAAATTGCAAGTAGAATTAAAAAAAGTGCTGAACGAATGGTTAAAGAAATCAAAGCCCATAAAGATCCTTCTTTTACTACAATGCAAAGGGGAAAAAGCAATGTTGTCTGGGATGAGAAAAAAGGATACTTAAGTCTTGGAGACAAAACGGTTACTAGAAACTTTCTAAACGTTGCACACGCAAGAAAATTCATGCAAACTTCTCTTATCATGTCAAAAACAAACGAATACTTATTACATAATAAAACCGCATCTATTCGTGAAATTTATTATGAACTAAAACACACTATTGAAGGAACAAAAGAGAACACTTTTGAAGGACAAGATGAATCTGACCCAACTATTGTTGATCTTGAACACAGTGTTAATACTATTCGTGAAAAATTAAATTTACACGCAAATCCAAAAGGAACTTTATATGGAAATATCACTCTTAAAGACAAAATGCACCACAACGATAAATTCAATGCTTCAAAACTTGGAAGAGGTGGATGGAGCATTATGAGCAGAATGGAACCTGAAGAAATTGAAATTATTGAAACAGATGCTGACTATTTATTAGTTGTTGAGACTGAAGCAATGTTTGAAAGATTAATTGAAGAGGGTTTTCCAAAAGATAACCATTGTTTGTTAATTGGAGTTGGAGGACAAGCCGCTCGTGGAGCAAGAAGACTTATCCATAGAGTTCATAAAGAACTTGACTTGCCAACTTATGTTTTCACAGACGGAGACCCTTACGGATGGTATATTTATTCTGTAATTAAACAAGGTTCAATGGCATTAGCTGCGCACAGTGAATTTATGAGTGTACCAAAATCAAAATTCGTTGGAATGACTCTCGATGATATTAAAGAATACAAACTTGAAAATGTAACTGAAAATATGAAAGATGGAGACATTAAGAGAGCTAAGGAAATGATGGCTTATCCATGGTTCCAAAATAAAGATTGGCAAGCATTACTAAAAAAGGCTCTTGTTGATAAGAAAAGAATTGAACAACAGGCTCTTGCAAACAGAAGACTTGATTTTGTTGCAACACACTACTTGCCTGAAAAAATTAGGAACAAAGAATTCTTACCTTAATTATTTTGTTTTGTATCCGCGTCTTTGATTTGGAAGGCGCCCTACTTTTTTTAGAGAAGTTATTCTTCTTCTCAATGTATTGTAATTAATCGTTTGACCTTTTGGCAGCTTCGCATTTATTTTTTCAACAAGTTGTTCATCTCGCAAATCTGAAAAACTTTTTCTCATTTCAACAATTAAAGAATCAACTTTTTTCCACTTAGTGTTTAATTTAGCCGCCCTTGTTTTTGCTTGGGCATATTCTCTTGGACGACTAAATACCATCCCTCCTTGTGCCAACTGTTCAATTGCTCTTGACACTAAAGTTCTTGAAGAAGGTCCACCATATTTTTTAGATAAAAGTTCTTGAACTTTTTTAACAGTAACAACCTCCTCTCTAAGAGCCAATAATTTAACTATTGGTTTCACATATTCTTTCTTTAAAATTTCAAAATATAATTTTTGTGCATCCCTATGACTTAACCTACTCCCTTTTCGTCTAACCACAGTATCTATTGACAACCCTAATTCAGAAGCAATTTTTGCCATTGAACTTCCTTTTTGTCCAATCCGAGTCACAATTTCACTTTCAATTTGTCTGGGAAGTCCTGATACAAATTTTCCAGCAGGACCGCGCACAAGATTTTTTCTAATCATAATAATACTCCTTTTTTGAAATTAATAATTCTATTCTTTTAACAAAACCTCTTCTGCCTTTTCCATTTCACTAGCACTAAGAAGATCAAACAATCTTCTTGTATCAACTTTGAGTTTTGCTTCTTCAACATTTTTTTCTAAAATATCAATCCCCATTTCAATTACTCCCTTTTTTTCTTTTTGTAATTCTTTTAAATTGTCAATTTGTTTTTTGAAAAGAGCTGATTCAAAATCTTTTGAAATTGAAAATATTGCTTTTTCTTTTGGAATCTCGAGCTTTATATCTTTTTTAGAAAATCCTTTTGCAAGTGTACCAGTTAGTTTGAAACGAATAAGTGGTTTTATTTCAAATTCACTTGATAATATTTCTTCTAATTTTTCATTAACAAGATTAATTACTTCTTCTGGTTGAGCATCTTTGAACTTTAATTTTTCATAAAATAATTTTCTTTGATTTTTAAATGGGAAAAAATCTAATTTTTTAGTTTTTGTATCAAATAAAAAACAACCTTTTCCTTTTTTTGACTCAAGTTTTTTCATTTGAGTGAAAATTGTTGAACCAGTTAAAAGGAAACGTTTTCCATTTGCATCTTGTTCATCCATCCAGTGTAAATGCCCGTCAATTATTAAATCAAAGCCTTCTGGAAGATCGCCCAAAGAAAGAGATGCTATTGATTCATCATCAAAAGGCAGAAATTCTTTGAAAGATTGATGTAAAAGTAACAAATTTGTTTTTCCAACTACTGGTTTTGGAGAATATTTTTCAAGAACTAACTTTGCATGTTTTTCTGGAACGCCACCCATACCATGAATATAAATTTCTTCATCACCCTTTGTAAGTTTTACATTTCCTGCATGCAAATGCAATAAACAATTTGCTTCTTCAAGTACTGCTAGTGCATTTGAAAAATCTTTTCCACGAAATTCATGTGTTCCGTGAATTGCAATAATTGGAATTCCTTTGATGGTAACATCTATTTTTTGATCAAGATATGTTTTTGAAAGAAGAGTTAATTTTGAATTGTTTTTATTAAAACATTCCATTGTTTTATGCCACACTTCTTGAGTTGGAATTGCATGGTCGAATAAATCTCCTGCATGTAAAATATAATCAACACCTTTTTCTTTAAAAAAATCTATTATTTCATCAAACCGATCAAATGCCTCAACGTACCTTTCATCACTTCCAAATCCAAGGTGGGTGTCTGAGAATATTCCAAGTAACATAACATAATTTTGTTAGAAAAAGGTTTTATTGTTATGTGGGGGTGTATGCCGGTTAATCAAAAGGAGTTGGTGCCAAAATACAAAACAGCGGAGCAAAAGACTTTACTCCAATTTCTTTGTCAATTTTTTCTTTTTCATAAAGTGTTGTCGCATCACAAAAAAATGCCCTTATTCTCCCAAGAGAGTATGATTCTTTTGCTTCATCAAGAGAAACATCTTTTGGTTCTAAACAATTATTCCATTTTGCAAGTTCTGTTAATTCATTATCTACTGTTAGTACGCGACAACCTGTTTTTAGCAATCCAAAAGCTATTTTTTTTAATTTATTTTTATCTTTTCCAATTAGCGCAACAACACCTTGTGTTCCAATTGGCATCCCTTTACTTCCTGAAATTTCTTCAAAGTAAAAATAAACTTTCTTTTTTATTAAAATACAATTTAGTTGAGTTTTTGGTTTGCTAAGATTAACTTTTAATTTAGGATTCTTTTTTAGAATTTCTGCCCCTAATAGTTCTTCTATTTTTTTTGATTTAACATCTTTATCATAACTTTTTGCTCTAACTGCAAAAGTCTCATTTAATTTTTCAACACCTAATTTTGAACCAAGTTCAACTAAGTCTTCTAAATCTTTAATTTCTTTTTCTTCTGCATATGCAAATTTATAAATTCCAAAACAATTTTCTATTGATTTTAACACACTTTTTGGTTTTTCTGAAAATATATACATTCGTCCACTTCGCACAAGCAATTGTGAATAAGGCACTCCATCAAATTTTAAATATTCAACAATGTTTTTTTTCAAAAATCTTTCATAAAAAATCCTTACTTGTGTACTTTTTAGACAAATCTCTGGAGCTAGAGTTAAAATTAAACAATTTGGTTTAAACATGAAATAAGAGATAAAGGGTTCTTTTTTAAATAAAATGCTTTTCAAATTAATTAAAGCCGACCAGGGGGCTACCAAAGGTGCCCAAAGCGTCGACCGATTTTGCGGTCGCAGGGGTGGCAGAACGGTTATGCACTCCCCTGCAGAGGGAGTTAAGAGGGTTCGACTCCCTTCCCTTGCTCTTTACTTTTTGGTACAAACCTTTTTTTCTTATTTTAACTTTGAACCAAATTTGGTTTAAAAACAAAAAACCATTACTCTTTCATGTGCAAATTTAATGCAAAAAAGCATATTTCTCAAAAGGGGCGTGGCAGGCATTACTATTGTGGGCTCGTTACAAAACGAGTCAATGGCTCACCACCTTTGCCTACCCCCTCTTCTGCACCACTTTTCAAAAAAAATAGAACAACAAAAGAAGCTTTTTAAAGCTTTCAGTAGGCATATTAATTATAATTAGCTGATATATTGGTGAGTTTTAGCTATAATTTAACAAGTGAGCAAAAATGGGATTAAGACCTGGAAGATGTTATAATAACAAAAAAGACAAGACTCGTTACGGGGCAAAAAGCCATATGAAAGTACATAAGAAAAAACGAGCTTACACTAGAGTTGCTATTCGCGTTCCAAGAAAAAATTATATTGGAGCAGCACCAGCACTTAGAATTAGACAATTTAATATGGGAAATCCAAAAGGAAAATACAACTTAGTTGGAGACCTGCGTGTTAAAGAATATTTTGACTTAAGAGATAATGCTATTGAATCTTCAAGAATGGCAATTAATAGAAAACTTGTAAAAGAACTTGGAAAAGATGGGTTCTTTATGAAAGTAAGAGTTTACCCAAGTAACTTAAACAGAGAAAATAAACAAGCACAGGGAGCTGGAGCTGATCGTGTTTCTCAAGGAATGAGTATGAGTTTTGGAGTACCAAATAGTAGAAGTGCAAGACTAAGAAAAAATCAAATTGTATTTAGTGTTTTATGTAATAAGGGCGAAGAAGAAATTGTAAAAGATGCTTTAATGAGAGCAAAATCAAGATTCTCAGTTGATGTATTTGTAAAGTTCCACGATGATGTGAAAGCAATCGGAACTATTCCTACTAAGAAAATTCGCGAAGTTAAAATTGAAACTACTCCAACTGAAGCTGAAAAGAAAGAAGGTGAAGAAGCTAAAGAAGGAGAAAAAGCAGCAGAAGGAAAAGATGCTGAAAAAACTGATGAGAAAGCTGGTGAAGCAAAAGCTGAAGATTCAAAAGATGATAAAAAAGAAGGAAAGAAGTAAAATTCTTTTTTTTTGAGAAAAAGTGTCCTACAAACTGTGTGTTTTTCTACCTTAAATTTTTAGCAGCACAGTTAAAGATTGTTTTATCAATTTCATATCCAATAAATTTTCCTTTTCTTTCCATTACCTCTTTTCCAAGCATTGCAGTACCCATAAATGGATCAAGTACATTAAACCCTTTTTTGAAATAGTTATCTAAAACAAATTTTATTTCTTCTTTTGGAAATGGGCAAGAATGGTCTTTTGTAAAGTTATAATTAAAATAATTAATTTTTCCATTTTTGAATTTAATTTTCTTTTTTGAAAAAACAAGAATTTGTTGACAATTTGAATGAGCATTTTTTCTTGTATAAAAATCTTTATTCCAACCATGATCTTGTTGTTCAACATAATTTTTTGTTAAAGCATAATTTATGTGTCTTGTTTCCAAATACAATTTATTTTTTAAACAAATATTTTGACATAATGCTCCAAGTGCAACAAATTTTCCATCAACAAATACTGTTTCTGCAACTTCAAAAATAACTTTTCCATTTGATTTTAATACCCTTTCACATTCTAAAAAAACAGACTCTAATAATTTAACATATTTTGAAAATGTTCTTTTATCTTTATATTTATTATATTTTTCACCAAGATTATAAGGTGGAGAAAAGTAAATCAAATCAATACTTGAATCAAAAAGTTCAGACATATCTTTACAAGACTTATTAAATAATAAAAAATCTTTTTGGCTAATTTTACTCATAATCAATACATGGGGCAAACGTTTTAAAGCAGGAAAGCATTATTCCTAGAGAGAAAGGTGAGAATAATGAGTGAAAACATTTTATGGTTTAAAGAAATTGGAATTAACGATATTCCAAAAGTTGGTGGGAAAGGAGCTTCTCTTGGAGAGATGGTTAATAATAATTTTCCTGTCCCTGGAGGATTTGTAATTACTTCAACTGCTTATTTTAATTTTGTAAGGGGCGCAGGAATTCAAGAACAAATTGTTTCAAAGATTGATGCAATTGATGTTGAAAATACTGCTCAACTTGAAAATGTTAGTAAAGAAGTTAGACTGCTTATTAAATCAACCCCAATGCCCTCAGAAATAAAACAAGAAATAATTGAAGATTATCAACAATTAAACATTGAAGAAAGTGATGGAGTAAATACTCTTGTTGCAGTAAGAAGTAGTGCAACAGCAGAAGACTTGCCTGATGCCTCTTTTGCAGGACAACAAGAAACCTACCTTAATATTCTTGGAAATGAAGATGTAATTCGATCTGTTCAAGATTGTTGGGCTTCACTTTTCACTGCAAGAGCAGTATACTATAGAAAAAAACAAGGTTTTGATACAAAGAGTGTTGGACTTTGTGCAGTGGTACAAAAAATGGTTCAAAGTGAAGTAAGTGGAATCATGTTCACAGCTGATCCAACAGGAGATGAAACAAAAATTATTATTGAAGCTGGGTTTGGTCTTGGAGAAACAGTTGTTAGTGGAAGCATTACTCCAGACAACTATGTTGTTGACAAAGAAACATTAGAACTAAAAAACAAAAGAATGAATCATCAAGAATTTATGCTTGTAAGAGAAAATGGAAAAAATACAGAAATAAAACTTGGCGAAAATAAAGCAAAAATACAAAAAATGAGTGATGAAAAAATTATTGAATTAGCAGAGATTGGAAAAAGAATTGAAGACCATTACAAAAAACCAATGGATATTGAATGGGCAATGGAAGGCAATGAACTTTACATTGTACAAGCTAGACCAATCACAACTCTTGAAAGTGGTAAAAAGGCAGAAGAAGAATCAAAAGGAGAAGTTGAAACAAGTGAAAAACCAATACTTGAAGGTTTACCCGCTTCACCTGGAATCATAACAGGAATTGTTAAAGTTGTTCCAAGCATTGATGATATTGTTAAAGTAAACAAAGGAGATTTACTCGTTACAAAAATGACATCTCCTTCCTGGGTACCTGTAATGAAAAAAGCTAGTGGAATAATTACTAATGAGGGTGGAAGAACATGCCATGCAGCAATTGTTTCTCGTGAACTTGGAATACCCTGTGTTGTGGGGACTGAAAGAGCTACACTTGAACTTGCAGATGGACAAGAAGTTACAATTGATGGAACAAACGGATTAGTATATGATGGAAAAATTGAAATTGTTCTAAAAGAAGAAAAAATCGAAGTACTAAAAGATGAAGACGTTGATATTTTAGAAGATAAATTAGTTGAAGAATCAAAGAGTGGAATGATGGAACATGACACCCTTGCAAAAGTTGAAGAAATACAAAAAGACTTTGGAAAAAAGAAGTTTAGTGAAATGGATGGAAAACTTCAAGAAAAAGAAGAAGAAGAAATACTTGACGTACTAGGAGACATTGCAATTAAAGTAAAAGTTAATGTTGCACTTCCTGATGCTGCAGAGAAGGCAGCTGCTACAAATGCATATGGAGTGGGATTGCTTCGAGCGGAGCATATGATTACTTCAAGCGGAATGCACCCGGCAGAATTTGTTCGTCAAGGAAAAGAAGTAGAACTTAAAAATATTGTAAAAGAAGGAATTCGAATTGTTGCCTCAAAATTTGAGGGTCCTGTTTGGTTTAGAACTTTTGATGCACGTAGTGATGAATTTCGTGAACTTGCTGGTGGAGAAAAAGAATTAAATGAAGACAATCCAATGCTTGGATGGCATGGAATTCGACGTGATCTTGATAGCCCAGCAATGTTAAAAGCACAACTCTTAGCAATTAAAGAACTTAGAAAAGAAGGACAAAAAAATGTTGGAATAATGTTACCTTTTGTTCAAAGTATTGAAGAAATTTTAGAAGCAAAAAAAATTGCAAAAGAAGTTGAACTTCAAGAAGAAGTTGATTTTGGAGTAATGGTTGAAACTCCTGCAAGTGTTTGGATAATTGATGAAATTATTCCACACGTTAAATTTGTTTCATTTGGAACAAATGATTTAACCCAACTTACTCTTGGAATGGATAGAAATAATGAAAAGGTTCAAAAGAATTTCACTGAACTTCACCCTGCAATTTTAAGAGAAATTGAATATGTTATTAAGAAGTGTAAAAAGGCTGGTGTTGTTACTTCAATTTGTGGACAAGCTGCTAGTAATCCAGAAATGGTTAAAAAACTTGTTTGGTTTGGAATCGATAGTGTATCAGCTAATATTGATGCTGTTGAAAATATTCGTAAAGTTGTAATGCTTGAAGAGAAGAAAAGAATTCTTGATTATATTTCATCTAATCCAGAGAAAGCAGAAGGATTCTTTCACAAATTACTCCATAAGTAAAACACACTGTTTTTAGGACACTTTTTAAATTCCGTGCTTTTTTAAAAGTTAGTAATAAGGCTTATTTTATGCTACAAATAAATTTGAATAAAGCCATTGATGAGTTAAAAGAACAAAAAGCAAAAAAAATTCTT
>JABHJM010000092.1 GCA_018691995.1 Candidatus Iainarchaeum sp. | reverse complement strand
TTTTACTCAGCAATAAAAAAACTGATTCTCATGTTGATTAAGAAGTTTAATCCTTTTGGGCGAAAATAGTCATTCTACTTGAACCATGGCTTGCTCTATCAAATAAGAAATACACTCTTCTAAGAATTTTTTGTTTGAACACTGATTTAAGGATCTTTTCCTTTGTTGTCAAATCTCTTTCATTTTCAATATAGTTTAAGGGCTTTAGAATATCATGATCATTTGACCAAAAGATTATTTTTATTTTGCTAAATCCTTCTGATTTAAGAAGATCTCTTATTTTTTTGGGAGTAAAATGATTCAAGTGTGTTGGAATTTGTAAAGTGTATGCGTGTTCTTTAAAAATTTTCACTTCATTACTTCCAAAATTTGGAATAGTAATAATCAATTCACCGTTTTTCTTTAGCAATTTTTTAGCACTATTTATGACAGTTTTTGGATAATAAACATGTTCAAGAGTCATTCTTGTTGCAACAACATCAAACTTATCTTTTATTTTTGATTTTTCAATTGGTGAACTTTCAACATTAATTCCAAGATTCTTTTTTGCCCAATTCGCACATTTTTTGTCAATTTCATTCCCCTGAACATTCCACCCTGTTTGTTTCATTTCATTCAAATAAAGTCCCCAAGCACAACCTATGTCAAGCAATTTTCCATTTTTAACAAAATTAGGTGTTCCAAAAGCACGAAGTCCATTTTTTGTAAGTAAGTAAAAAGGAAGAACAATTATTTTTTCTAAAAGATTTCTTTTTTCAGTAGGATAATAATTGAAGTATTCTCGAAAAATTGTGTGCCTTAAGAATTGTTTAATGCCTTTGTTGACATCAACACTTTTTTTGAAAATTGTTGGTTTAAAATACGGTGAATTTGTATAAAATTTTCCAAGATCTTTTTCAAATGGCCTTGGGTTAGTAAATGAGAATCCACAATTCTCACAAGTAACAATGGAATATTTCCCCGGAATTTTATGCAAATAATCTTTTGTGGTTATTACTGTTTTATTTTTTTTAGAACCACAAAGGTTGCAATTGATGGTATTAAGTTTATTCATCTTGATAAATGCAGAGAGTAATTGTTTAAAAGCGGTTCTCTTAAAATCTTTTGAAAGTTTTTGTATCAGCAAATTTATAAACAAGTTTTGTACTACTTTTTCTATGAAAGTTGCTATAGTTACGCCATTTAATGATCCTGAAGTTGGGGCGTGTGTTGTTAGAGTACGTGCTCTAAAAAAGTACTTTTTAGAAAAAGGAGCCGAAGTGGATGTTCTTGCTCCAAAAAGAAAAGGTGCTAGTGGAAAAGAAAGATATGCTTCGCTAAGAGAACTTTTTGGAAAAGTTTTTAGGGGGAAATATGGTCTTGTAATTGGAACTTCACCACCACTTCCACACAATTTCTTTGCTCTATTTGCAGCAAAACTGCGAGGATCAAAGTTTATTTTAGACGCAAAAGATGATGGCTATTTTTTAGCAAATACTGAAGAGAAAAAGAAATCAGTTAAATTTAGAATATATTCATTTCTTCGAGTTTTAACATACAAGTTTTCAGATATGACAATTTATTTAACAAAAGAAGATCTTGAACTTGAGAAAAAGAGATATAATTTAGGAGAACAATTACTTGTTCCAAATGGGAGTGTTGAAGAAGTGTCATTTGATCAAAAAAGCAGGGTTAGAATAAGAAAAAAAGCTAACTTTTCAACAAGAGATGTTGTTGGGTGTTATAATGGATCAATTGGAGATGAAGACATAAAGGGTCTACTTGAGAATTCAAATGGTGCAAAATTTATTTTTGTCGTAACTGTTTCAAAAGATAAATATGGTAAAGCAGAAAGAAAGTTTCTTCAAGATTTACTAAAAAAATATTCGCCAAAATCAATTGTTTTTGAAAATAGTTCGCAAAAAGATCTTGGAAAATATATTTCAGCAGCAGATTATGGAGCACTTCCTTGGAATGATTTTATGCCAACTTCAATCCCAGTAAAGTTATTTGATTATATTTCTGTTGGAATTCCAGTAATAACAAAAGGTTACAAAAACACCGCAGTTGAGCGATTTCACAAAGAAAATGATATTGGTTATTTTACAACTTTGTGGAGTGCTTTTTTTAATAAAGTAAAAATTGTTAAAAAGAAAAAAATTGACAAAAATCTTAGCGATAAATTCCTAAGAAAAAATTATATTTCAAAACTTTTTGAAGAAATAGAAAAAAAGGGTTGGACAAAATGAAAATATTAGTTTATTCTCTTGTTGAACCAAAAATGACTCAAGGGGTTGGGAATGTTATTCTAAATGTTTCTAAAAATCTTCCATATAAACAAACATATATTTATCCAAAGAAGAAGAATTTGTTATTTTACTCATTTCTTTCTCCATTATGGTTTGCATTGCAGGTGCGAAAAATAAAACCAGATTTAGTATTAGTTCATACAGCAGAAGCTTCATTTGATCCAATTATCGCAAGAAAACTTTTTAGATTTAAATATAAAGTTCTAAGTGTTGCACATGGATTAAATAGCGGGATGTTAAAGGCTTACAAATCTGAAAAAGCAAAAGGAAATACTGCTCAAAGTTTTATGTTTGAGTTAAATCTAAAAATTTCAGCTTTTCGTTCAAAATTTATTCGTTTTTCGGATCGTGTTACAGCAGTTTCAAGTTTTGTAAAAGAAGAGCTTTCAAAAGATTATGGCACAAAAAGTGTTGTAATAAACAATGGAGTAAATGAATTTAAAAAAGCAAAAGTAAAAACAAAATGTGAAAAAATTCTTTTTGGCGGAAACCTGTTTTGGCTTAAAGGACTTCACTATCTAATTGATGCAAATTCAAAACTTGCAAAATCAAAAAAAATTATTGCTGTTGGAATTTCAAAAGATCAAGAAGATTTCTTAAAAAATAAATATGATTGCTCAAATGTTGAATTCAAAAGAACACTGCCCATTAAGAAATTTGAAAAACTCTTTTTAGAATGTGATGCCTTTGCAATGCCTTCAATCTATGAATCATTTGGGATTGTGTACTTGCAAGCCCTAGCAAATAAAATGCCCGTAATTGCTTCAAAAAATACGGGGGCAGAAGATATGATTGTCGATAAGAAAAATGGTATTCTTGTAAAAAAAGCAAATGTGAAAGAATTAAGTTCTGCTCTAGTGTATGTTGATAAGAATATTAAAAAATTAAGTGCAAATGCAAGTCTTGATAAAAAGTTTTTGTGGAAAAATATTGCAAAACAATATAAAGAAGAGATTGAATTATTGTTAAAGAGTTGAAAAAGAAAATGGTTAAGGTTTCAGTAATAATAGCAGCGTATAATCGTCCTGATTTGTTAGAAGATTGTTTTAAAGCATTAGCAAAACAAACTTACAAAGATTTTGAAGTATTAAGTGTTGTTGGGCATAGTAAAGAAGTACTTGAACTTTCACAAAAGTATGCAAAAAAGTATAAGAATTT
>JABHJM010000089.1 GCA_018691995.1 Candidatus Iainarchaeum sp. | reverse complement strand
TTGGATGAAGAAGAATTAAACGAACCAATAAAGTTTGCTGGAATGAGCCCTTGTTTTAGAAGAGAAATTGGAAAACATGGACTTGATGAACGCGGATTCTTTCGTGTACACCAGTTTAACAAAATTGAACAAGTTGTTATTTGTAAACCTGAAGAATCTTGGGACTTATTTGAACAAATGAGCAAAAATCAACAAGAATATATGGAAGCGTTAGAAATTCCTTATCGAATTGTTAATGTTTGTACTGGAGATATTGGAATTGTTGCTGCAAAAAAGTTTGATCTTGAAGGATGGAGTCCAAGAGAAGGAAAATATATTGAACTTGGAAGTTGTTCAAACTGTACTGCATACCAAGCAGTAAGACTTAATATTAAGTACAGAAAAAAGAATGGAGATAAAGAATTTGTTCACACACTAAATAATACAATGGTTCCAACAACAAGAACTCTTAGAGTGTTAATCGAAAATTATCAAACAGCGAATGGAACAATTAAGATTCCAAAAGCTTTGCAACCATATATGAATGGACTCAAAGAAATAAAAGGTGAGAAAAAATGAAAATATATTTTGCAGGATCCATAAGAGGAGGACGACTCCTTGTTGATTCCTACAAACGTCTTATTGAATTTCTAAAAGAAGAAAATCACCAAATTTTAACTGACTATGTTGGAGATGCAAGCATTGGCCCTGAGGGAGAAAAAAAGAGTGACGACTACATGTACGAAAGAGATGTGGAACTACTTACTGAATCAGACGTTGTTATTGCTGAAACAAGCATCACAAGTATTGGTGTTGGTTGGGAAATTGGTTATGCTCAAGCAAAAGGGAAAAAAATTATTTGTTTACATAATGTTAATTCGGATAAAAAAGTTACCCCCATGATATCGGGAAATTCTGGAATAAATTTAATATTATACACAACAATTCGTGATGCAAAAGAACAATTGAAAAAAGTACTTGGATAAACACACTATTTTTAGGACACTTTTTTTTAAAAAAGTAATTTTAAATAGGTAATTGGTCTTGCACAATTTTTTTCGACATATCAAATTCTGTTTTTGGTTTTAAAATAAATTTACAACTCTTTGCACCAAGAGCAAGACATTCTGATTCAACACAGTCAACATCTCCACCATAAATTTCTGAAAAAAGTCCTGCTAAAACTCCTTTTAAAAAAGTATCAACTGGCAAGTCAACTTTTCCACCAAGAGAAGTTGCAAATGGAGAATTGTCAAGAACTATAATTGCTCTTTTACTTTCTTTATCATGATCAATTATTTGAATCATTCCCCAACCAGATGCAACAAAAAATGCTTTTACAAAATCAAGTTCTTTTTCATGGGTAATTCCAAGTTCACTAAATCTTTTCATAAAATTTGACTTTGTATCTTCTTTAACAGCTAAATAAATTTTTTTATGAAAATCCAAATCATTACTTTTTAAAATTGAAAGAAATATATCCACTGGAGAAATAACAAATGGTACATTAACTAAGTAGAAATTATTATGTGTGTACTTTAGAGTATTTGTAAAAATGTATTTGTCAAAAAATTGATTAAGCATTTTTTAACCCCTCCTTTTGTTTAATTCGATCAAGAAAGAGATGATCAAATTCTTGTTTCTCTCCACGAAATATCTCATGAATCACTCTATACTTTTCAACCACGAGGGGCCACACAATGAGACTATTGCCTGCTTTTTTGCATAAGATTAGTCGTTTTTCAACTAATTTCTTCAAATAATATGTGTATTTGGTGCTTATCCGCTTCTTTTTTTCCCTATCCTGGAGGTCTTCATTGAAGTTTTCTGCAATCTCAAGAGCAGAGGTTGGCCACTTCTCAAGTACAAACTCAAATATCTCCCTTTCAAAGTCGCTTAAACCGGTTAAATCTGGCAAGTCAGCATTATTTTCTTCCATAATAACTATTTCTAAGGCATTACCTGATATTTAAACCAATGGTTTCTGGCATAGCAGAAACTATATTGGATTTAAGCTATATCAAGCGTAGCGAAGATATTGCTCAGATGCGGCCTGGCTGGGCAGGCCTGTCCTAGAAAAAGGGAGTTTTTTTAAATAAGTTGAGTTAGAGTATAATTATGAAAAAACATATTTTGGTTGATCTTCACACACACCTGAATGAAAAAAAGATTTCTCCCCAAAAATGGTGGGACGCTGTTCTTGAAAAAAAATTAAGTATTATTGCAATAACAGAACATGTCGAATATGATCCAAAAGATGCTTATGAAAAATTACTTGAAGTAAAACCAAAAAATGTAATGCTTATCCCTGGAATGGAATGCAAAACTACAGCCGGTCACTTATTAGTATTTGGAAAAGATATTTCAGTTTATGATATTGCCCCTTTACAAAAAGTAAATATAAATGTTGAAAAAGCTCTAGAAGTAGTTAATGAAAATAATTTGGTTGCTAGCTTTGCTCATCCTTACGGATACAAAAATGATTCTACTACAAATCAACTTGGAGAGAAAGAATCAAAAAGAATTATGAAAAAATATAAGGTGGGTTCAGAATATTACAATGGAATGTTAGGTTCAGCAAATGGATTTATTTTTGGAACACAGTGGGTGAAAAAATTGTACAACTTTTTTGATTTTATGAGCAAAAGTGAAAAAGCAAAAACATTTCACATACAAAAAAAGAGCAAAAATATAAAATCAAAGTTAGAAATAATTTCTCTTGAAACTTTTGAAAGAGTTAGAAAAGGAATTTTGTTTGGACAAGAAGCAAGATATATTACTGTTGGAAGCGATGCGCATTATCCAAGAGTTATAGGGACTGCAGTTCTTGAACTTAAGAAAATGCCAAAGAATGAAAAAGATTTTTTGAGAATGCTTTCAAACAAAGAGATCCTTTGGGCTGGTCCAAATATTTATTCACGCAAACCAGTAGATAAGTTAAAAAAGAAAGAATTACTAGAAGGATTAAAGTATGTTACAAAAAATAAGCTAAAAAAGCGAATGAAAAAGAAAAAAGTCACAAAAAGTGTCAAAAAAAAGGCAAAAGCAATAAAACAAAAAATTAAAAACAAGAAAATCCCAATAAAAGGGAGGAAGAAGAAATGAAAATAGCAGTAAGTGAAGATACAGATGTGAAAAAGGTTCCAAAAGATACTGAAGAAATACATTTAGTTAGACCTATTAAAAAAGAAAATTTAGACTTTTTATTAAAAAATAGACCAATTAAAAAAATTTCTCTCTCTTCTTCTTGTTTGAAACGCTTACCAAAGAAAGCTCAAATTAAAATAAAAGAAAGAGGAATTGAAATAAGTGTTGAGAAAAAGAGAGGACGTGCACTTGATCTTACAATGGAACAAATGCTTGAGATTATTGAACTTCGCAAAGACTATCAAAGTATTCGTGAGATAGAAAAAGTAATGGATATTCCAAAATCAACAGTTCATTATTTACTCAAGTATGCGGATCGTGGAAAAGTAAAAAAAGGAAGCACAATAATGTATTTGAAGTGATAAAATGAAACTTGATAATAGGTTGGCAATAATAATAATTACAATAATAATTTCAATTTTTTACTTAGTAAATTTACCTCTTTATGTCATTAATCCAATAGATTCATCATACACGGGACTATTTTTCCTATTTTTATTAGTTTATCTTTTAATCGCAATAATATTAATTATTAACAAAAAAAAGTATTTCAAGATAGCTCAAAAATTAATAATGGCCGCTATACTAATTGAAATTGTAGCATTATTTTCTGGTTTAATGTATTTCTACCAATCTTTTGGCATTAGTTTTACAATATATGATACATACCCAATTCTTTTAGGTTTTGCAATGCTAATGCTCTCAAAAGATTTAAAGTAGTCAATCAAATTTCTTTTTTAAAATAGTAATTGCTTCACTAAGAACTTTTTTATCACTTATGTTTCCTTTCCACTGGGCTGCTCCACTATGACCTCCAATTTCTCCACCAACTTTTCTTTGCAAAGGAACAAGCAAGTGTTTCATTAAATTGAAATTATTTTCTTCTTTAAAAGAAGTTTCTGCTCGAGCTGAAAGAACAGCCACTCCTTTCTTTTCAACCCCTACTACTAAAGAAATATTTGCTCCAAATTCAAGAAGTTTTGTTGCAGCATCTCCTTGATAAAAAGAAAGGTTACTTGTAACAATTAATGCCTTTTTCATCCCAATTATTTTTGCTCTATTAGCAGCTTTTAGAAATGCAACTCTTTCTTCTTTGTTAATAATTTGTTTAGCAAATTCTAAAACCTTGGAATACTTTTTTTCTGACTTTGTAAGACATTTTGAAAAGATTTCAAAAGTATCCTTTGAGGCAACTAAAAATTTTCCTGTGTCCTCAATTATTCCCATGCAAGTGTAAAAACACATTTTTTTTGTAAAGGTTCCATCAAATAAGTTATAAAGTACTTCTGTTGTTGAGCCTGCTTTTGGATCAATGAATCCTTTCCCAATACTTCTTTTTTCTTTTTCATGATGATCAAATGTAATTACTTCAAAGCAACCTTTTTTTTGTAATTTTGAAAAGCTTTTTCTAAGAGGGCCAAGCTGTTCATAATCATTAAAATCAAATAAACTAATTAGATCATACTTCTCTAGTTTTGGATTTACCACAAATGAAATTTTATTTTTTAAAGATAAATTAATCGCTTGATCATTAATGTGCTTTGGAATACCGATTTCTGATTTAATTTTTTTTGTTTTTAGCACATCTCGAAAAATTGCTGCTGAAGCAACTGAGTCAATGTCTGCATGATCATGACACAGCAAAAGAATACTTTTTCCTCTAAAACTAGCAAAGTTCAATGATACCACTAGTTACATAAGTAACTAGAGAGTATTTTAAGTTAATGTCAAAGGCAAAACACCTTTGACGAGTCGTTAAATTAATTTAATTCAACTATTTTTTAGTTTTTTTCTTTGTTTCTTTTTTCTCTTCTTTAGCAGGGCCTTCAACCTTTGCTTTAATAGAATTCAATTTTTTGATTATTGTTTCTTCTTGTTTTTCAAGAGTTTTTAATTTAAGTCCTGTTGTTTCCTGTTGTTCATTTAATTCTTTTTTCATATCAACAACCGACTTTTGAACTAAAATATTTCCAACAACTTTTAACACAGATTTTTCTTTTGTATCTTTTAGTTCATCAAGAGAAGCTGCTATAACTTCATTTTGAACTGAAAGTTGTTGTTTTTGTTGTGAAATAGTTGAAAGAAGTTGTCTATTCCTTTCAAAGTCCATTACTAATGCTCTTTGTTCATCTTCATTCATTCTAACGCCTCCAATTGGTTAAATAATTTTAATGGTTTTGTAATAGAGTTAAGTGAAGCTCTTAGTGCTGTTTTATCACTTGCTCTTATACTAACTTCTAAGGATTCTCCTTTTGAAGCAATTTTTGTTTCACTTCTTTTGAACTCCTCGTTAAGTTCTGGTTTTATTGATCCAAAAAATGCGTCGAGTTGTTTTTTTGAATCAAACTTAATTTTTATGTCAAGGAATAACATCCCTAATCAACTTTTATTGTTTTTGCGATTGGATCTCTTTTTTTGTAGAGAATTCTATGGCCACAACTTTGACATCTAACCATTCCATCTTCAATGTTTTCAATTTCTTTTCCACATTTCGCACATCTATAACTCATAATAACTACTCCTCTTCCTCTTTTACTTTCTTTTCTTTTTTAGCAACTTTTTTAACAGATTTTTTTGTAGTTTTTTTAACAGTTTTCTTTTTTGGTTTTTCTGCTACTTCTTCTACTACTTCATCATCTTCATTCATTGATTTTGAAACTTCTGCTTCAATATCAGAATAACTTGATTTTTCTGTTTCTTTTACTAGTTCTGCTGCACTTGCTGCAAAAGATTTCTGAGTAACCATTTTTTTAATAGTTTTTCCAATAAGAGTTTCTGATTCGTAAGCTCCACCAGTGAATTCTGCACCGCATTTTTTACATTCAAAAAGTCCTGCTGCTTTTCTCTTTATCTTTTTAAATTTACAAAATGGACATACTGCCTTTTTGTTTTGTCTTTCTTCTACTTTTGCTACTCTTTTTCTAATTCCAACTCCGTATCTTGAGCCGAATCTTCCAGTTGATTTTACTTTTTTTGTCTTTTTCATGTACTCACCAAGTATTAATTATTTTTTCTTTAAAAAGCTTTAAATAACCTCCCATTGAAGGGAAGTTATCGTTAAAACCAAGTATTTACTTTAGTTTTAGCTTTTTTCGTGTATTGTCTGCTACTTTGAACGCTAAGTCAATCATATAATTAACTTCTTCCAAAGTAAAGCTTCCTCCTACTCCTTTTTGCATTGCTGTCATGAATCCATCATCGCTTGTTGCTACAGAGAATCTTGCTTCTGAAGCCTTTTCTTCGATGTATGTTGGATCAAGCAATACTTTTCCGCCAACTTTTGCAAAAGTTGTTAATAGTGGAAATCTTGCTAATTTTATTTTTCCAGAATATTCTTTTTGAATTATTCTATTGTCTTTGTCAAGTTTTGGCATTTTTGCATTTGCAAAAGTTACAAGAGCTGCTATTGAACCTGAATCAAATAGGTTTCCGTCTCCGTTAAGAGCGTAGAAATCTAAGTATCCAACCCATACTGCTTCTCCTTCTTTTATGCAAAGTTGTTTGAAGTCAATTGCTTTACTTTCACGTAAACCTCGATCAACTACTCTTGCAAGCTCAACTTCATTATCGCTTGGTCTTCCAGATTCATAATCTGGATGAGCTAATGGTAATTGTTCAGCTCCAACGCTAATTGCTCCTTCGTCTTGACTATCAGGGTAAGGCATTCCCACTCCCATTTTTAGTCCAGCCATAACTTTTGTTTTTCCAAGAGTTACCATTGTTGAACCTTCTGCATTTTTTGCAAAGTCTGTTTCAATTGTTAATTCTCGCATTTCATCAAGTGCTCTTCCATCAAGTCTTTTTCCTTCTCTTGCTAGTTCAGCTGCTTTTGAAACATCGTATTCAAGTGTTGTGTTTCTCATTTTTTCACCTTCTTTTTAGTTTTTTTCCCTAAGTCCTTTTTTGATGCTTCTCCAAGTTTGAACTTTTTTTGTAAAGCCTCTTTTTGGATTGCATATACATCTTTACATCCTTGTATTCCAAGCTTTGCAATTTTTTCCCATTCTTTTTTTGTTAATAGTCCGTCCATTTGTAATAATACAATTTCTTCACTATTTGGCAATATTGCGATTGGAATATCAACTGCATCTGGTGCATCTTCTTCATCTTTATTTAAGTCAATTACTAATTCACCATATGCTTTTCCAACACCTGTAGCTGCAACAAGATCTCTCATTGGAAGTCCTGCGTCTGCTAGCGCACAACTTGCGGCTGTTAGACATGCTACTCTTGAACCTGCATTTGAATCAATTACTTCAACATATACTCCAATTTCTGTATTTGGAAATTGTTCTACAAAAACAGCTCTACTTAGTGCTTCTGAGAGTACTTTTGAAATTTCTTGATCTCTCCTATTTGGACCAGGTCTTTTTCTGTCTGGAACTGAGAATGAAGTCATTCTGTATTCCACTTTTATTACTGATTTGTATGCGTTTGCAGAATGTTTTGGTAAAGCTTCTCTTGGCCCATAAACTGCCGCATAAACTTTATTTTGTCCCCATTCAAGGTATGCACTTCCATCAGCATTTGGAATAACACCAACATCAATTTTTAGTGGTCTTGTTTCATCCATCTTTCTTCCGTCAAGTCTTTTTTTAGTTTTCTTATAATCTACGTTTTGTTCTGTCATTTTTTCACATCCTTACCTATTTGAAGAACCCTTCTACTGCTTTTGTCAAGTTGCTTTTGTATGAATTATTTTCAATAAAGAAAACAACTTTTCTTAACAATTCAAGGTCCCCTCCTTTTGCCCAGATTCTTCCGTTTTTTCCTACAATTACATCTGCGCCTGTTCCATTTCTTAGTAATTCTAACATGGAACCGTTTTTTCCAATTAATCTTGGAGTTCTTACTGCAGTAACAGGGATTATGTCTCCGTCAAACATTCTTTTTGGAAAAGAAATATTTGCTTCTTTTACTTCGTTTACATCTGTTACTTTTGCCATAATCACGTCCCCAACTTTTAGTTCACCATTTCTTAGTGCTGAACGAGGGATAAATGATTCTGCATAAGAGTTAACATCAACAATGTATCCTGCGTGGATTACTCTTGAAACTACTCCTATTATTGTGTCTTCTATTTGAGGATTATATTTTCCTTCAAGTGGAACAACTGTTGCTCTTTCGTTTTCGTCGTCAGAAATTCCTAAAACTCTTGAGTATATTTTCCCATCAGAAACAAATACATTTCCTCCGAGTCTTTTTCTCTCTTCTGACAATAATTCGCCAGGTATTACTATTTTTTTCATTTATTCATCTCCTATTCTATAATTTTAATATCTATTTCACCATGTGTTGCTGAATTTAATTCATTTAATATATCTTGTTTCATTCCAACTGGTAAAAAGAATTCTGCTACAAGGCTTCCATCATTTAGCCATTGTTCTTTTTTAATTTCAAATTTGTGAATTATTGCACTACATCTTCCTGCGTGTACTGCTGGAATTTTTACTGCAAAATCAATTTTGTCCATCGAAATTGGAATAATTTTTTTGATTTCATCAACAATTGTGTTTACTTGTTCTTCTACACTTTTAAATGCATCAATATGAATTTTTGCTTGTTCCATTGCATTCTCAATTCTTTGTGGAGGGTGTGGTGTTTTTGATTGTGGATCAACTGCATTTCTTGAAATCATTGTAATTATTTCATTTTTCTTTTTTGCTAAGAAATGTCTTCTTTGTTCAGTTGTTAATTGAACATCTCCATCAGTAATAATTTTTTTTGCAATTACATTAATGTCGTCAGTTTCAAATTGTTCTTTTAAAAATTCTGGACTTTGTTCTTCTCCAGCTTTTGAATCTTTGAAAACTCTGTCTGCTGCTAAGAGTTCAGAATAATCTACTTCTTTTCCATGCTTAACATTCATTGCTAAATCTGGATCAACAAGTACTTCATATTTATGCCCATGCTTTTCCATTCTAGCTATTACTGCATCATCTATTTTGACCATTTTTTTCACTTCTCATTTTAAAAAAAAGCTCTTTTTTTTCTTTTGCTTTAGAGCTTTAGTTTTTTTATAAATATAATTTTATTTTAAGTACTTTTTTATTTCTTGTTCGTCAAGTACTCTAAATCCTTTATCATTAACAATTGCAAATTCTACTCTATTAAGATTTATTTTTTCTTTGTCTGGTAAACTTTTTTGTAATGCTTTGTATGCTAATACAATTGCTTTTTCAAATGTAATTCCTTCTTTATATTCTTTTTCAAAAACACCCATTGCTTTTTCTTTATTTCTTCCAATTGCAACTGATTTGTATTGTGCAAGTGCTCCAGAAGGTTCTGTTTGGAATAGACTTGGTCCTTTTTCATCAGTTCCTGCAACAATAAATGCAACACCAAAAGGTCTTAGTCCTCCATATTGAGTAAAGGCTTGTTTTGTTTCTGCAATTTCTTTTGCCATTACTTCAATTTGTATTTCTTCAGAATAAATCATTCTATTATCTTGAGCTTGTCTTCTTGCAATTCCAACAAGTCGTCTTGCATCTCCTACAAGTCCTGCTGAAACAACTCCAATATTTTTGTCAATCTTAAATATTTTTTCTATTGAATCTGGATAAACTAATTTGCTCGCAATACTTTTGTCCGCTGCTAAAAGTACTCCTTCTTTGTAAACAATTCCAACACCTGTTGTTCCTTGTTCAACAATTTTTGATGCGTATTCTACCTGATATAGTCTTCCATCAGGAGAAAACATTGTTGGAACTTTATCATACGCTGGTGTTTTCGATTGCATTGGATACATAAAATAGCCTCTTTTTCATCTCTTTACTATACAATATATTCTACATAAGGAACATTTATAAATATAATTTTGTGTGCTTAAAACAGCTAGGAAAAGCAGTTCTATTTAATTCCCGCTTCTGTTTTTAGTTTCTTAATTGTTCCAGAAGTAAGTAATGGATTCAAAATTACTTTTTTGTTTCTTATTTTGTTAACAAACGCTAACCCGGCAATTAATTCAACTTCTTTACTTCTTTTACATTTTACAATAACTTTATTATTTTTGTATAAAACAATTCTTGGATTTATTTCTGCTAAACCGCGCGATCCAAAAAAACCTAAGAGTTCAATCCAAAATCCAAAGTAAAAATCTTTTTCTGCCACTTCGGCATTTAAAATTTCTATTAACACATAACGTTTTCTTTCTCTTTTTGAAAGTGGAATTGTTTTCTTTTTCTTTTTTTCAATTTTAACCATTTTTTTCACTTCACTATTTTATTTCTTCACTCAAATATTCTTTTGCTTTTTTTGCATCAAGTCCTAAAATTTCGGCTAAAGCTCTTCTAACTTTTCTTGGTCTTAGTGCGAGTGGATCGTCTCCACCTGAAGCAACAATAAATTTTGTTCCTTTTCTTTTACAATAATTTACTACTTCTAAATAATTTTTCCAATAAAGGTGTCTTTCAAAAGAATTTTTTTTCCTTAATTCATCAAACATTAAAACAACAGTCGTTTTGTTTTCTGCTAATTTTTTTGCCAAAGAAAGATCAAAGAATTGTTTTTCATTTACTGGTTGCAGTAAAAAGTTGGCTTTTATTTTAACAGCGAATTCATTTAACTTAACACTTCCACCAACAACTGCCTTTTTTTTATTTTTGATTTTATTAAGATCGGTTTTTGGTGTAACTATAAAACAAGTTTTGAGAGATTTCTTTTTTACTGCAGATTCTGCTAGCTCTGTGCTAACTAAAACAATTAGTTGTTCTTTAAAGTAAGAACTTATTTGCAACAGCTCTTTGAGCGATTGACCGTATACTAAATCCATAATATTAATTTCACTTTGCTTTGCAAAGTTAATTACTTACTGTGATTATTTTTCACTTTATTTTTCTTTCTATATTTTCTATTTTTCTTTTTGTTTGTTTCTTTGTTAACTTTTCCAGCTAGTGTTTTTCCTCTTTCAGCTCTTCCCTTTTGACCAGTCTTTAAAAATGCAAGTTCTTTATCTTTTGCAATAACACTAGAATCTCTATCTGCTAAAACAATTTCATAATAATGACTTTTTCCATCTTCAGCAATTTTGTATGACCCAATAACTTCAGTGTTTTCAAATTTCTTTGATGCTTTTTCTTCAGCCATTGCTCTTGTACTTTTTCTTCTTGTTAACTTTGCTTGTCCTTGTCTTTTTGGTCTTCTCTTGCTTTTTGGTCTTGAATAAGTTCCGCTTCCTTTTCTAACTCTTACTCTTGCAACAATAATATCATTTTTTGCTTTGTATCCAACTTGTCGTGCACTTGCAAGATTTGTTGGTTTAGCTATTTTTACTACAGCTTTCACTTCTTTACGGTATTCAATAGTTCTTTTTTGCATTAATGATTTATAATCATGATTCTCGTCTTGAGTTCCTTTCCATTCTTTTTGAAAAGTTTGTGTAATGTATTTTGCTAATCCCATTTTTAATCACTTCATTTTAGCTATAAATAGCTCACCAATATCTATTTAGCTCAAAAAAGCATTTATAAAACTAACTATTACTTTCCAGGATACTTATGAACAACATGAGCCTGCTTACTAGCTCTTCTTAGTGCTAAACGTACAAATCGTTGTCTAAGTGTTAATTTACCAGTAACTGGTATCCCTGTAGCCGGGTGTATTTCGCCCCTTTTAACAATTGGTTTTCTTTGCATAGTATCTAATATATTCTTTAATCTTTCACTATTTAAATATATCATGGTAAACAAAAATCCTAAAGTATGTGAGATTTGTGGAAAAAAGAGTGCAATCGCATTATTGTACGGCCCACATTACTACTGTGAGAAACATTTCACTAAATTCTTTGATAATCGAGTAAAAAAAACTATTAGAAAGTATGAATTATTTAAAAGAGGAGAAAAAATTCTTGTTGCTCTTAGTGGAGGAAAAGATTCAACTGTTGTTCTTTATTTGTTACAAAAATATTATTCAAAAGCTCACGATATTGAAGCATTAATTATTGATGAAGGCGTAAAAGGATATCGAGAAAAATCAATTAATCTTGCAGTTAACAATTGTAAAAAGTGGGGTATTAAACACCACCTTATTTCTTTTGAAAAAGAATTTGGAATTACTAATGATAATCTTATGCCTGTACTTGAACAAAATAGTAAACTTGGGGGCACTTGTGCATTTTGCGGAACACTTAGAAGAAATATTATGAATAAATATGCAAAAAAGTTTGGAGCAGACAAACTTGTTACTGGACATAATTTGGATGATGATGTTCAAAGTTTTGTGATGAATGTTTTTAACAATGATTTTGATCGAATGAAACGAATGGGAGCAACAGCTGGAATAATTGAACACCGTGGTTTTGTAAAAAGAGTAAAACCACTTTACCAAACTCCTGAAAAAGAAATTATTGCTTATTGTGCTTATAATAATTTGAAACATTATAACAAAGAGTGTTGCCCTTATTCTTGGACTGCTAAAAGAAATGAGTTTCGAGAAATGTTAAACACTTTTGAGAATAGATTTCCTGGGACACAGTATTCTATTCTTCGTTTTTATGAACAATTAAAAAAAGAATTAAAACTTGATAAAACTAAAACTAAAAAAATGGAAAATTCACTTCATGAATGTAAGCAATGTGGCGAACCCACTGAAAAAGAATTTTGTAAAGCTTGTGAATTAATAGAAAAAATAAAAAGTGAGAAAATAAAAATTAAAAACAAAAAATTAAAAACAAAAAAGAAAAAACAAATTACAACTTCGAAAAAATATAATAAATCATTAACTTGTGCAACTACTAAAGGCAAATAATTACTTTTCTAATGCTTTTCCAATTTTTTCAGTAAAAGATTTTTCAAATTTTGTTAATTCTTCAATTTTAGCATCAATGGCAAGAGATTTTCCTTGTAAAATTTTATCAGCATCTTCATTTTTCTTATTTATTTCTTTTATTGCAACATTTATCTCTGTTAAATTCTCCTGCATATTTTGTAAAAACTGTTTTTTGAATTCTTCAAGTAAATTAATTTTTTCTTCTAGGCGTTCTGGATCAATTTTTTTCTCCATTGCTTCTAAATTGTTTAGTTTAACTTCTAACTTTTCAATTAAATCATCTGCTTTTGTGAGAGCCATTTTTTCTATCTTTTGTTCAGCTTCTTTTACCAATCCATCAGCTACATTCTTTTCTAGTTCCAAGGTTTTGTTAACTCTTTGATCTAGTTCTTCTAAATGTTTTTCTGAAGAATCAATAAACACTTGGGCATCAGATTTTGCTTTTATTAATTCTGAATTCATTTCAACTACTAACTGCGCTTTTGTTTTTTTTGCATCACTTAAAACTGTTTGCACTTGTTGCAATGAATCTTCTTGTTCTTTTTTTGCTTCGCCAACTCTTTTTATTCCTTCACTTAGTTGAGTACTTTGTTTTTTTAATTCAGATATTTTTGCATCAATTATTAGAGTAATTTCTTTTTGCTTATCATCAAGCACTTCTTTATTTGTTGAAATGGTTAAGTTTTTCTGAGATTCCATTAATACTTTAAATTGAGTCAATTCTTTTTTTACTGCAGCATCAACTTTTGCATTTATTTCTACATCAATTTCTTCTTTGAGCTTTTTCATTTCAGAAAGTTTACTATTTATCGCAGTAACAATTCCTTTTTTCCACAATTGTTCAAGTTCATTATTTGAAACATTAGGTGCAATTTTTTCAGCAACCTTTTCTTCAATCATTTTTTCTTTTGGAACAATAATTTCCTTTTTTGGTTCCAAATCAACTTTTTCTTTTTCATTTGTTAGATTAAGTTCTTTTTGTAATTCTGCAATGGGATCTTTATCCTGTTTTTTTCCAAACAGTCCAAATTTTTTCTTTGGCATCTTTGGTTTTTCTTTAATTTCTTTTTCAAGTGTAGGTTTTTCTCCAATCATTGCCCCGATTTGACTTTCTTGTTTTTTCTCATTCGATTCAATTACTTTTTGTGGAGATTCTTTTACTTTTAATCCAAGATCAATATTTTTAGAAATGTCTTCTATTTTTTTTGGCTTTTGAATAACTGGTTTTTTTGTTTTATCAAGAATAACCTTTGAAGGTTCTTTGATATTAAGTTGGCCAGATATTTGATCATTAATACTAAGATTTTTTGTTTTTTTATCAAAAAGATTTTTTTCATCAATTTTTTGTTCTACTTCATTAGGCTTAAATTTTCCTTTCGCTTCACTAATTAGCCCTTTAGCTTCATTAACATTGATTCCAACGTCTGTAAGATTACCAATAATCTCCTTTTCGGACACGCCAAGAGCGGTTAATTTTTTGATAGAGTCAATTACTCTCGCTTTTTTCTCATTTGAAACCATGAATCATCAGTATAAGATGGACGTTCTGAAATAAAAATGTTTTGAGTTCAAGGTGAGACTAAAATTACGCTGTCCCCTCTTAACAAAACCTTACCGTAGTTAGTTTTCATTTCCCCATCGATTAATTCGTTTGCATTCTCAAGGTTTAGGTTCATGTGTATGTCAAATGCTTTTAGTGTTCCTCTTACTTGTACATTTCCTTTTAGTACAACAAGGATTTCTTTTCCAAGTGATTCGTTTAGCAAATCAAAAGGCTTGCTCATTATGTTTCTGTTATTCATTTTTTATTCCTCCTAAAAATCGAAGTAAATTTCGAAAAAAATCCTTTCCCTTTTTGTTTTGTCTCAACTTCATTCATTTGGACTCCAATAAGTCGTGAAGCTACTTTTTGTAATTCTTTTGCTGCTATTGAATCAGGTTTTCTTGCAATAACAGGAAGTACTTTTTGTTGCATGAAACTTTTTCTAACTTCTGGATCATATGGAACTGCACCATAAACTGGTAATTCTAAAATACTTGAACATTCGCTTTTACTTATTTCTCCTTTTTCATCCATTACAAAATTAATAACAACTCCAATCACTTTGCTTCCAAGACGTTGTGCAACAATTTTTGTTTTGAGTGCATCTGCAATTGCAGGCGAAGTTGGCATTGTAACAAGTAAAGTTTCTTGTGCTGCACTAAGCGCACTTAAAACATTTTTTTCTATTCCTGCTGCAGCGTCCATTAATACAAAATCATACTGTTCTGCAACACTTGCAATTATTCCAGCAAGTCTTTCACTATCAACTCGCTTATAATTATCAAGACTTAATCCGCTTGGAATAAAATGTAATCCACTTGGACCATCATAAATTGAATCATGTACTTGGCTTTCTCCAAGTAAAACATCATGAAGTGTAATTGGAGAAGATTGCATTCCAAGAATTAATGAAAGATTTGCCATTGCAACATCTGCATCTACTAACAAAACTTTTTTTCCTGCTTTTGCAAGTGCAATTCCAAGATTTGCTGTCAAGGTTGTTTTTCCTGTTCCTCCTTTTCCAGAAGCGATTGTTATTACACGAGTCAATTTGCCACCTTCTTCGCTTTAACCTTTTCTTTATTTTCTTCAAGTAAAATACTAAGTTCTAATGCTAGAGCTTTTAATTCAATTCCAGAAAGTTCACTTCCTGCTTTTATAATAAATACTTTTTTGTTTAGCGTAAAAAGCATGTGCCATCCTTCTTCTCTTTTAATTAAAACCGCTTCACTATCAGGGATTTCACTTTTAATATAAGAAAACATTGCCGTCCCCATAATTCCATCTGAGTGACCGCTTCCTGTACTTGAAGCAACAACACTTCCGTCAAAATTTGTTACAACAAAATCATCGACTAAATGTTTCTTTTTTAATATTTCTAAATTTTCTCCAAAATCAGTCGAAAAAATATAATTGTGTTTTGACAAAAAATCTTTTAGAAATTCAACTTGTGAAACTGAACCTGTTTTAGCATCATCTTGTTTTTTTGATGCAACTTTTCTTGCTAATTTTTTAAACATACTCACCACTATTTTTTCAAATCACTTAAGCCATATCTTTCAAGAACGTTCTCTCTTTTTGCATTGCCTTTGAATTTAATGCCATAAGTAACTGGAATTAGCTTTGGAAGCTCTTTTAAATTTACTTCATGGAGCATAATTGTTTCATCAAAGGCTTCAACCAAATCTACTTGGCTTCTTGTGAGTTCTACAACTTGAAAAAAGCCTTTTCCCTTTGTTTGATTTAAAAATAAGTCAAGCGCTTCCTTTCCTTTGTAAATTCGTTTAAGTACCATACATTCAACAACACATGCACTTAGGGTCCCATCGCGAAAAAATAATGTTCCTTCTTCGATAATTTCTCCTTTAACTGTTTGAACAATATATCCATTAAATTTTTTTTCTGCTAATTCATTTGCAATAGCTACAGCTTTATTTGGAAGATCTCCTTTTGTTACAACTGTTCCCACTGGAAAATTCATCCTATCACTTTTTCCCTCTTAGAATAACTATTTTGTCTGCTGTATTTTTTAGTGCAGCAGCACTCATTTCTTCACCCATAATTGCAACCGTTTCTTTTCCTTTATTTTTTGCTTTAATTAATGCTGGCAAGAAATCCGAATCTCTTGTTGCAAATACCATTGTATCAATTGCTTCATTGAAAACAATTTCGGTTGCGTCACACGCCATTGCAACATCAACATCAGTTGTTGTAATGATTGGTTCAAAACCTTGGTTCACAACCGCTTCAACTAATTTGTTTGAAGCAAATTGATTCAAGTAAACTTTTCCTATTTTTATTGAACCAAATTTTTCTGCTTCTTTTTTTATTAGTCCAAGATCAATTCCAAGTTCTTTTCGAAGCATGTTGGGCCCATCGACAAAAACAGCCAATCTGTTTTCTTTATGGGGCATGAGTTTTTTGAGTCTTTGTTTTAACATTTTATCACACATAAATAAAGCAAAAACCTGCTTAAATAACTTACGTAACACACCCATATTATGGATAATAAAAAAGTTGGCGTTGGTTTTGGAGTACTAATCCAAAGAGATGAAAAAATACTTCTTGGTAGAAGACATGATGATCCAGACAAGGCAGATTCAGTATTTCGTGCAGCTAATGTTTGGACTATGCCAGGTGGAAAACTTGATTATGGGGAAGATTTTATTACAGGTGCAAAAAGAGAAGTTAAAGAGGAAACTGGGCTCGATATTGCTGATGAGGACCTTGAAGTTATTTGTATTAATGAAGATATGAATGAACATGCACATTTTATTACAATTGGGCTTGTTGCTAAAAAATTTAGTGGAGAACCACAGGTATTAGAACCTGATGAAATAGTTGAGTGGGATTTTTTCGATATTAATGATTTGCCCAAAAATATTTATTTTCCAAGTGAAAAAGTTTTAAAAAATTATAAAGCTGGAAAGTTCTATATTCCAAAAAAATTAACAACTAAGGATTAGCTTTTTAAAACCAACCATCGATAATTTTTGTGATAACAAATGGTTGATGAAAAGAAATTTGTACAAGCAGGAACTCTAAAACCAGGATCTTATGTTTTAATT
>JABHJM010000085.1 GCA_018691995.1 Candidatus Iainarchaeum sp. | reverse complement strand
TGGCAAAAGCAATTAATCCCGCCGGAATGATTATGTTTGATGAATTTATTGCAGTTGGTACGCACGGAAAAATTGAAAGACCAGGAAAAGCAACACAATTTTTTCCATGCAACACCATTGATGGGCCAATTGTGATGCTAAACGATGGAGAAGTGTTAAGAGTTAATTCTGTTGAAAAAGCAGAGGCGATAAAAGCGAATCTTGAAAAAATTATTTACATTGGAGACTTGCTTGCTTCATATGGGGATTTTAGAAAAAGTGCACACCCATTAATTCCGCCAGGATACTGTGAAGAGTGGTGGGGGCTTGAACTTGAAGAGATTGTTAAGAAAAAAACTAATGCATTAAAGGAACTTAAACTTGAAAAAGTTCTAAAAAATCCTCTTGAAGTTGGCGAAGAAGAAGCATTACTTATTTCAAAAAAATTAGGTATTGCATTACATCCAAAATATTTACATTATTATAAAGCATTAAATGGAAAAGAAATAATAATGCTACATAACTTTTTATTGTCTGCAAAATTTGAAGATGGAAAAATCGTTCTTGAAAAAGATTTTGAAGCAAAAATCTTTTTAGAAAGAATTGGATTGCCTCATAAAATAGAAAAAGAAACAATTGTAATTGATGAATTTGCAAAAAGCATTGAAGAAACATTTTCATTAAAAGAAAAAAAGACAAGCAAAAAAGAAGATCCATTAGAATATCTTTCTGAAATTTCTGGAATGATGATCCGTGATAAAGGCGGATCGTTTATTGGAGCAAGGATGGGTCGGCCAGAACAAGCAAAAAGAAGAGAAATGAAAGGAAATCCTCATGTTTTATTTCCAATTGGATTAAGCGGAGGAAGTACAAAAAGCATAAATCGTGCAGTGGATATGAATAATAATGAAAAGGGAAAAATTGAAATTGAATTGGCTGAATATTTTTGTAAAAAATGTAAAAAGAAAATTCATTTTGCAAGTTGTCCAGAATGCGGGGAACGAACAAAATTATTAAAATTTTGTAGAGAATGTAAAGAAAGTTTCGCAGCAGAAAATTGTCCAAAATGTGGAAAAGAAACCGTATCTTATGGGCGACATGAAATTGATTTACGAACAGAACTAGCAAATGCAAAAAGTAATCTAAGAGTTCCACTTCCCTCTTTGATAAAAGGAGTTAAGGGGATGATAAGTGACGCAAAAGAAGTTGAACCTCTTGAAAAAGGAATTCTTCGAGCAAGACATAATGTGCATATCTTTCGTGATGGGACAAGTAGATATGAACTCTTAAATGCAACAATAACTCATTTCAAACCAAAAGAAATAAACATGAGTGTTGAAAAAGCAAAAGAACTTGGTTATGAAAAAGATTACTTAGGCGCAATGCTTGAATTCGATGAACAACTTCTTGAAATATTTCCACAAGACATAATTGTCAATGATGATTGTGGAGGGTGGATGCTTGAAGTGAGCAAATTTGTTGATGATGAACTTGAAAAATTTTATGGAAAAAAACCATTTTATAATGCAAAAACAAAAGAAGATTTAATTGGAGCGTTACTTCTTGGTTTAGCTCCACATACTTCGGCTGCAGTAACCTCAAGAGTAATTGGTTACACAAAAGCAAGACTTGGTTTTGGGCACCCATTTTGGGTTTGTGCAAAAAGAAGAAACGTTGACGGAGACCAAGATTCGGTATTAATGCTAATGGATGGATTACTAAATTTTTCACTTAAATATTTAGCAAATAGAAATGGTGGAAAAATGGATGCTCCAGTTGTATTCTCAACTATTGTAAACCCACGCGAAGTTGATGATGAAGTTTACAATATGGAAATATGTTCAAGGTATCCTTTAAGTTTTTACCAAAAAGCAAGTGGAATTTGTGAACCATTTATTGACGATATAAAAATAGTGGATAATGTTATTGATACAAAAGAACAATATACTAATATTGGTTTTACTCATGATACAGAAATTTTTGATGAAGGTCCAAAAAAAAGCATGTATGTTCAATTAAAATCAATGGAAGACAAAATAACTAGCCAAAACAAGTTGCAAAAAAAGATTATGGCAGTTGATGCAAAAGATTGTCTTGAAAGAGTAATGGGTTCACACTTTATGCCGGATATAATTGGAAATGCAAGAGCATTTTCAAGACAAAGTTTTAGATGTACTCATTGTAATGAAAAATATAGAAGAATTCCACTTAGTGGAAAATGTTATAAGTGTGGACGTGACAAAGTAATTCTAACAATTCATCAAGGTTCAGTTAGAAAGTATTTGAAAATTGCTCAAAATCTTGCACGTCAAGAACACTTATCTGATTATCTAATTCAACGTCTTGACATGATAGAAAAAGAAATTGATTCTGTATTCATGAATGAAAAAATAACACAAAAAGGACTATTTGATTTTGTTTAGTGAGTAAATATGGGGGATAAGATTTTTGCATTAATCAAGTCTGATAAAGATAATTATTTAATTCTTAAAATGAATAAAAAAGTAATGCTTTTGGATGAATGGTATGTTGTAACTGGCGGTGTTGAAAAAGAAGAATCCTTTGAAGAAGCAGCTTTGAGGGAGATTAAAGAAGAAACAGATCTTGAAGTTTTAAAAATAGAAGACTCTAGAGTAGTTTTTGATTATCATTGTCGACAATGGAATGAAGACGCTCATGAAAAAGTATTTTTTGTTTTAGTAAAAGAAAAAGACCCTGTTTTGAGTGAAGAACACATTGAATTCAAATGGCTTTCTAAAGAAAAATTCTTTGAAAAAGTGTATTGGTATGGTCAAGATAGAAAATCGTTAATGGATTTACTTGAAAAATTCTAAAACGCTTTCATTAATTCTTTTTCAAGTGCAGATTTTATTTTTCCCGCGTCAAACCCAAGTTTGATAAGTCTTGTTTGACCCTTAACACCTTTTCCAGAACTTGTAACAAGGATTAAACCATACATTTCAAGTTCATTAATATATTGACGAAACCATCTAGATGTAATAGTTCTAACATCGAACTTTTTTGCTAATTGTAAGTATGCTTCAAATATTTCTCCAGAAAACATTACTCCTTTTTCAACTTCTCCATTTACTTTTGTAAAACCATGTGTCGATAGAGAAAGTTGACTAATTGCATAAAGTACAAGTTGTTGTTGTTGAGGCAACGTAGAAATCATTGATAAAATTATTTCTTCTTCAACACTGGCTTTTGCTTTTTCAACCTTAACATCATCGACAATCATTGTTTCATCCATGTCAGCAATTTCTCCAGCTCTTTGCATTAACATTACTGCAGTTCTTGCGTCTCCTGATTCTTGTGCAGCAAGAGCAGCTGCTAAAGAAATAGCACCAGGGGTAACAGAATCTTCTTTGAAAGCTTTGTCACATCTTTCTTGTAATATTTTTTGTAATTCTGTTGCATTATAAGGATCAAAAACCATTTCTCGTTCACAAAGAGAACTTTTTGTTCTCGGATCAAGTTTTTCTTTAAAAGTTAAATTATTGCTAATTCCAATTATAGTAATTGAACCACTTGTCAATTCATCATTTCCCCTTGACAGGGAATACATCAATTCATCAACATCTTTTATTTTATCAATCTCATCAAGCACTAAAATTAAATGTGCTGCATTTTCATTTGCAAATGATAATAATTTTTCATAAACAAAACTTGCACTATAACCTAAAAAATCTTTTTCTGGATAAAAACTTCGTAGAGCTTTTAACAATACTTTGTATTTTGAAGGATGACTTCGACTATTAACATAACATGAACTCACTGGTAAATTTCTTTTTGAAACAAAATCATCGAGTTGTTCAAGAACATGTTTTACAGTGGATGTTTTTCCAGTTCCTGTTTTTCCATAAATAAAAAAATTATTCGGTTTTGCATTATTGGCAACTGCGCCAAGCCCTTGAGTAACTTCACCAATTTGTTTCTCACGAAAGGGTAGTTTTTCAGGAATGTAGTGTGCTGAGATAATATCTTTGTTTAAAAAAACAGTACTTTTTGTTAATTGTTGCTCGAATATATTTTCCACTTTTGGCCACACCCTTTTTTTAACGGCACTCACAGTTCCGTTACTTTTGTTCCGATAATAATATTACATCGTAGAATTAATACTTTTAGGGTTTGGAAAGCAAACTTTTGGCAAATTTCATCCGTTGGGCTTTTATACATTTTGTTCAGAAAAATATAATATAAAGCGCTTATTGCGGGGTGAAGAAGAATGGGATTTTTTAATAAAGTAATGACAAAAGAAGAAAATGTTGATATCGAAGATTTTTTGAATAATTTGGACGATGTTGAAGAAGAATCTTATGATGACGCAGACGCATTTGTAAAACCAATGGATTTGGTAGTTGATTCAGATGTTGAAGCAATCATAAATGAGACAAAACAAGGAAATATTGTTTTGATGAATATTTCTGATTTAGCAAAAAGAAATGCAATCAAACTAAAAGAATTAATTGGTATGATTAAGGCAGAAGTAAAAGCTATTGATGGAGATATTGCGAGAATTTCTCAAGGAAGAGTATTAGTTACTCCTTCAAAAGTTAAAATAATCAAGAAAAAAGGGCAGTGAGACTTTGTATTTAGGCAATCCGTTGTTGCCTCTATCCTTGTCCGCAAAACAAGCGCTTATAAAAGTGGAAACTGTTCTTCGTGAGAAGAATTGGAAGGATTTTGACGCAGGGGAATTAAAATTAGTTCTCATCCCCTACTACTTATACAATTATCATTTCTATACAAGGGCAGAAAAAGAAGGAGAAGTATTTGTCCAATCATCAAAAGATGGAGTACTTGCACTAAATGGAACTTCTCTAAAAGTAGAGGAAAAAACTGTTAAAATAATTACTGAAAATATTGGTAAAGGTGAACAAATTGCACCTGCAATAGAACATGAAGTAAAAAAATCCCCTCTTACAAAATCAACCCAAGAACATATTCTAAAAGTAAAAACAGCAGAATTTTTTAAACTATCAATTGACCAGGTAGTTGTTTCAAATGTAAAAACAGTAATGTTTCCAATGTATGAATCTTTTATTACAGTACAAGGAGAAACTCATGAAATAATTGTTGATGGAGTTAGTGGAAATATTTATGGAATAGAAGAAGTTGGAGAACGTGAAAAAGGATTTTTAGAAATTACACAAGAAACCCTGCAAGATTTAAAAGATCCTCGAGCTTGGGTTGAATACACAAAAGGTTTAGCTATTGAAACAAGAAAATTCTTGGCAGAAAAAGAATCAATACCAATTCAAAATGCAAGCGAAGTTAATGTTGCTCCTAGTGCGAGTAAATTATCTTTTTTATCGAGCAAATGGATTTTTGTTTTAATAATTGTGCTAGCGCTATTTTTAATTTATTTAGCATTTATTGCTTAAAAAAATCAGTCTCCACAAACATTTGCATCGCTAATGCTGTGTGCCATAGTATTTAGGTCTGTTAGAATTTCCTGTTCATTCCAAAATATAGTCCATTTGTTTTCTTGTTTTGTTCCAAGTTCTCTATAAACACAAATAGTGTTATTGTTAATTCCACTAAAAACAGCATTCAAATCACTGGCTTTATAATTACTCATACTTCCTTGTAATGCGAGAGTGTAAGGGGGGGTTGGAGTGGGATTGTTTGTGTGGTACAATGGCATTTGTGTTTCAAAATCAAGTGTTTTTGTCGAATTACTTGCGTAAGGTAAATAAAATACAGTGTTTAGTAACATTTTACTATTGGAATCTACTTTTGCTAAATTATGGGTTGGATCATTTAAATAAAAAGAGTCATTTGTTGCGGCTAAGTCAGGAACTCTATAAGGTAAGAAATTCTTTTCAGTATTTTGAGCAGTTGTTTCACATCCATTTCCTTTTGAACTTGCAAATCCAGTCCAATAAGTAAGTGTATCTTCGTCAATAAAACTTTTAGTTGGTTCTTCAGTGATATCATTTAATTGTATTTCTGTATTAGAATCTCCATTTGCATCGCCCTCAACAATAACAAATAATGGGTATGCGTATGTGTTGTAAAAACTTGCATGATCTAAATTTCCATCGGCTTCATTAAATTTAATTATTTCTCCTCTATTGAGTACGTTTGTACTGTAAGCATTTCCTGTGCTTGCTGAACCAACTTCTCTAAAGACGTCCTCAAATCCATCTTCGTACCCTTCTTCATAAAAGAACCAATCAAGTCTTGGGCCTCTTTCTTTTTCAATAGTAACTTTTATGTTAATTGTTGGATTTAATATTTTGTTAGTAAATAAATAATTTGATGTTGTTATTTCTCCAGTTTCATTCATATCAATTCTAACTTTATAAAGTCCTGGTTCAATTTCGGTTTCTTCAACAACAATTCCATTTTCTTTTATAATAAATTCAACCCCATTAGAGGTTTTGTATAATTCTTCTAAATAATCTTTTTGATCAGTTGTACTTCCTGGCCACATTTCAAGTCCAGTTTGTTGAGTAAAACCAACATCAAATGTCCCAACACTGCTTAGTACATTTGCAATATCTTGTGATCGTAAGTATGAATTAAATGAAACATATTTGTTTTCTTCTTGTCTTAGAGTGGTTGCTTTTGAATATTGTCCAACGCTTTCAAGCTCTTGAATGTCTTCACGTAACTCAGCAATTGCATCAATTTTTTCTGCTAATTCGACTAAAAATTCAAGTTGTGAACAATAAACGCCATCGGGATTTGGAATTTTATTAATATCAGTTTCATCACACTCATCAATACTAATTAATGGATTTGTTCCATTTCCAAAACCTAAATTTACTTTTGGAGCATAATCTTCTCCAGTAACTCCAACAATTCCATCAAGACCAATACAATAATCTGAATCAGCAGTATCGATACTTTTTACTTGGAAATCTTGTTGGTCAAGAAGACCAAGAGTTATTGTTGTTGGTTCCGCTTGTGTTTGACAATTATTCCCAGCAGTATTTGGGTCACAATCAGCAATATCATCAGAAGAAAATTCAAGTTCCATGTTAATCGCAATTTCAAGAGGTGCTTCACTATTTTGCATTGTAATGGTTACAGGGATTGTGAGTTCTTCTTCAGATTTAATCGGCCAATTATTTTTATAAGTATTATCGGGGGTGCAAGTTACAGTACTTGGGCAAATAACATTATAATCGACTATTCTATTATCAAAGAAAGATCTATTCATTACTGTGTAAAGTAAAGTCATACTTATTTCTCCAGTTGGAGTATATGTTCCAGTTATTATTTTTTGTTCTGGTCCAAAAAGTAATAATGATGGACTTCCAACATAAATTTTTTGTGTCGATCCAGGAATTTTTTTATACATTATTTTTGAACTATAAGGATTTGTTGTTGCCGGACTAACCGCTCCAATTTCAGCACTTAATGTGTGTTCTCCAATATCATCTGTAGTAAATACATATTTGATATTTGTTGAATCTCCTCCCCCAAGATTGCCTCCGCCATTACAGCTTCCTGAAGAAGGGTAATAATGGCTTCCATCAATATAACAAAATGCTCCATTGTTCCTTATGCAACCATCATCACTAACTACTTTTGGACCAACTGTTCCATTTCCAGAATTTGTTTTAAGAATTTTTCCTTCAAGCCTATCCCAGATAACTCCAAAATCTTTTTGAGTACTATCGGCTCCATTGTCACATTCCCAAGTGTGTGATTTTATTCCGTTAAAAACATATTTTGTTCCTGGTTGAACAACATAATCATACAAAGTACTGGTTGTATATTCTCCACTTGATATATCAAAACCAAAATCATTTGTGTAATTACTATTAACTCTTGAAATATCTTGTCTCCAACAGTGTGTAGTGCTACTAAATGCAATGCTTGAAATAAACAGAATAATTAAAATTAAAATGATTTTGCGTTTCATTTATGTTTCACCTTTTGTACTGTTGTGCCAACAACTGCAATTGCAGCTAATAATATTATTATTGCTATCCAAAATATGAAAGGAATTCCAAGTAAGTTAAAACCTTCTGATTCAATTGCAGGAACACATGTACTCTTACAACAAGTTCCTTGTAAAGATGCATAACTTTCGCCATCACAAACAAATCCATTATCGCAAATCTTATCACTACAAGTAATTGTAGTTGTTCCACTAGATTCAACCACTCCATTTTCAACAATTTCTACTTCGTCTTTATCAAGAGCAAGATTCAGATTTATTGTTTGTTGATTTTTTGCATCAAAATCATCTACTAGCATAACCATGTTATCTCTTTGAATAAAAATAATTTTTTCGTATTCACTTGCATTTGTAACACTGTCTTCGAAAATAATTTGATTATTGTGTATGATTCTAACTCTTGAATTAATTGAAATACTTTTGTTAAGTGCAAGTGTTAACTCGGTTAACTCTTCATTATAACTCCAATCTACTTGTACTATTTCAGGGTATTCTAAATCATACGCTTCTTGTATTGCTTCAAGTTCAACATCAAAACAAAATTCATCATAAAGAACACTTTGTTTTGTTATCTCAAGACAAACTCTATCAAAAATATTATTTTTAATGTCAAAGTCTTGTTGTTTTATTTCACTTGTATCAATATTATTAATATCGACTTTTTCTTCTTGAATTAAAATTGTATTAGAATAAATTTTCATTCCAAGAGAAAAATTGTTAAATGGGGGGTAATTAAAATGATCTGGGCTCCCAGAAAAAATTGTTAATAAAGAGTAATCTTTTTCTTTGAAACCATTAATCAGCATTTTCCTTAACTTTGCTGTTCCTCCAGCAACAATAACTCTGCTTTTGTAAATTGATTCAATGATATCTCCATTATAAAGTTTAATATTAATTGCATAAGCAGAAGGAATTGTTGGAACTTTCACTTTAACATTTACTGGATCCGTTTGATTTGCTTTTATTGTTCCAATATCGAATAATGTTTCTTCTTTTTCACAAAACCCTGTTGACCAATCACAAATAGTAATTCCAATTTGTAAACTATCTCTATCTTCTCCAGTTTCGTTTGTAATAAATATTTCTCCGTTAATTTCTTCTCCGCCTTCAACTGGAAATCCAACAGGGCCACGTACCCCGTTAAAATTTGTAAGTGGTCTAAAAATTTGTAATCTTTTATACTCTTCTCCTTCAACATTAAATTCCTTGCTTAAAGGAGACATAAAAATCCAACTTGCTCCCGTATGTTTTGATCGTAAAACTGAAAGGTAAGCATCAGCTCTATATTCTCCACCTTGGACAATACCTAAATTAAAATCAATATCTTTTACTGTGTTTGGGAGAACCCAGATATCTTTTATTGTTTTTTCAAATAATACATTATCATTAGTTACTGATTGTGAAGGATATTCATATTCTCCTTGTGCAATTTGTAAAACAAGTATTCCGCCAATAATAGGATATTCTTCTTTATTAGCAATTCGAACATGTCCTGTAATTGTTTCTCCATCCATAAAAGTTTCTTTATCAAGAGTAACACTCATTGCCCCATTCCAAGCAAGATCTGAGGGTTGTAAACCTTCACTAAATACAAAACTTGCTAGCAGTATGAGCCCAATTATAATTACTAATTTTCTATTCATCATAAATCACTAATTTCCTGTATTTTTTAATCCTCCTTGATTGATATAATCTTTAATATTTATTATACTATATTGTATATTGTTGCTCGAATCATTTTCAAGTTCGAGTTCTATTGATCCATCGCTATATCCCACATAATCGTCTCCTAAAAATCTTGCTTTTAGGTATTTTCCTTCGATCCAAACCATTACTGATCCATTAGTTAAACTTCCACTATCTGGAGAAACATTTGTTACATCAAATCTTACTTTTGGATTTGTCATTGCAATAAAAGTATCTGTGAAAAAATTATTTTCGCTGTGAGTTTCACCAAGAGTACATACTGGTGGGTTAATTGTGGTGTCACATGAAACAATACTTGCACAATCAATTGAAGTTAAATCATAAGTTGTGGTTTTTTCAATCTTACATAAAGGAGCATACATTGCAAATTCGTCAGCATTATCACTTGATTTAACCATTGAACCACTTTGTTCAATTATAGTGTCGCATGTTGTTGTTCCCCCACTTGTTGTACAATCATCTGTCCACATTCCATCTGCTAAATTAGAATCAAGCCAACTAAAGTCAACAATATTAGTAGTTAGCATTGTAATTAATCCAGATTCGTTCCCGGTTATAAGATTTCCTGATTGTCCGAATAAATTAGTATAATCATTTGTTTGTTCACAAATATTTTTAGCAATTGATTTTGTTGTGTAACTAGGATTAATCCAATATAAATAGTCTCCAAGCTCCCAAGCTTTTCCGCCATTACTTTCTTTACAAAAACTTTCTTCAAGTGATAAACCTTGTGAAGAAGTGTCCTGAGCAATATTTCTAAGAATATATGTTGCCCCTTCGGTTGGATAAATTTTAAAATTTCCAGATTTAAAAGTTTGATCTCCAGTTCCAGGAACCGGCGTAACAACAGGAGTTTTTATTTCAAGGAGTATGTGTGGAGTTATTTGGAAAGTTAAATTATTCAAATCACTATTTCCAATAATATTAAAATCAACTCTTGCAACCTCTCCTTTTGGAATTTCATTATGTGTTATTCCATAAGTTAAATGCCTTATTCCAAGAAGAGTTTCTCTCCCAAACAAACAATAATTTTGCCCTGGGTTTGGACTAGAATTACAAGATCGATTATAATCTACATCGTCACACACACATGTTGTTTCATTTCCAGGAACCATATTTACTCTTGGAGTAACTTCAATAATATTTCCATCTTTGTAAGTTACCTTTATTTTTCCATCAATTGCAGCTCCAAAATAATCATCATTGTCAACATCTTGCCATTTTAAATATAATTCATCTATGTTTCCATCAACACTACTAAAATCAGCACTTGCTTCAATATATCTTGTTGATTTTGAATTAACAATGTTTTTATCCATCCCCTCAAGATCAACTCGTGTCATTCCACCGTAATATTCTTTTGTACTTGTCGTATAACTAATACTATAAGAACCACCGCTTGCAATTAATTCCCAATCAAAATCAATGTAAGCATATTCCGGTTTTTCTGAATTCAAATTAATATTGAATGAACTAAGGTGTGCTTTTGGAACAAAATAATTCTCAAGTTCCTCATATTGACATTCATTATTAATATCAAATGGAATATTATTTCCATCATTTAAAAAGTCAAATATATCTTTTGAAATAATAAAACATTCATTTGAATTTCTAATATGTACTCCGATTTCATCAGCAACAGCGTATCTTTTTCTTGAACTTCCACCTGACAAAAGTTTTGCTTTAATTGTAAAAGGGAAATAACCAAGGATGTCGCTGAAATCTTCGCTATCTAAATAAGTTATATTTTTTCCAGTGACATTAAATATTTTATTTTCGCCACTTGCAAGAGAATATACACTGCTATTTCCTTGTACATCCCAACATTCAGCACATTCAACCCCAGTTTCAATTTTTATTTCTGCTTCTGATGCACAAGTATTAATTATATTTATTTGCCCATCTTCGTCCCAATCAAGGTATAAATTTTCAGGATCTCCATCTGCTGTTTCAACAGCAATACAAGCTAATGAAGGATCTTGTGCATTTGCAGTGCCTGCATAAATCTTTTTAGTTAGTGGTTCATAATCTCCACTTGGCCCTGTTGCTCTTAAAATATCTACAATAACACAGTCGATTCCATTTGTATAAACTCCAGGAATATAATCTCTTACAAAATAATTTCCGCTTTTTGCAATATCATCTCCAGAATAAAAGTATACACTTTCTTCTTGTGCAAGGGTATTTCTACAATTTTTTCTAACATCAATTGTCATATCTTCTATTGTAATAGCTTCGCTTGAGAATTTTGGATTGGCAAAACCAGTAAATATTTGATTATTGACAAGTCCTAAAAATTCAGCGTCCAAAATAAGTTTACGTGCATTTGCTTTAATGTCGATGAATTTTGTAATAGTAGTATTGTCTGCTTTTAGCACAATTACAATCCATCCAGTATCTCCTGCATTTGGAGAGTAAAAGTTTACATCATATTCTCTTGAATTAAAAGAACCCATTACTAAATTTTGTTCAAGTGTTAATGATGTTTGAATGTTTGTTTGGTTAAAACTTATTGTGGCTGGGTCCAAAACAGCTTCATCAAAGCTCGTTGTTGAACCATTATATGAATAAAGTTTTAAATAACCACTATTAACACTTTCAGTTCTTTTATTAATCACTTTTATTTTTAACTTATTTTCTTCGCCAGGAACAACACTAAATTTAGGGCTTAGTCCATTGGTGAATAACACTGAACTATTATTTACTTTGGCAGTTAATGCTAAAGAATCATTTAATGGTTGACCAATATAAAAATCAAGTTTGTATAAAGGAGTTTCAGTTTCTGGATTGTGCTTTTCTTTTGCTTTATAGTGTAATGAAATTAATTCATCGTCAGCCGCAGCACCATCAACACTGAAATGCACTATAAAATTATATACCCCTGGTTCAAGATTTGCGTCTTCCCATTTAAATCCAGCTTGTTGATTATTCGCTCCGCTTGTTTTACATTCAGAGAGAGTTGGTAAATAATAGTTATCATCATGTGTTAGATCATCGTCTTGTGCTGTTGTTGTGCATGTAAACGCATCCATTTCAAGGTGAAGGGGCATTGCAGAAATTCTAGTTATATTTGTTGATCCAATAACTCTGCCAAATGAAACTGCTTTTTTATAATTAAAATCTTGGCCAATGATTGTTAAAAATCGCGCAGCATATTCGCCTCCTTGTAATAACATTTCAACTGAAGAATTACTATCAAGTAAAAAATCAGAACTTTTGTATATATTATCAAATAATATATTTACATTATCGGTTGCAAGACTTGTCGGCACCATTAAAATTCTTATTTTATTAGCTCCTGGATTCATTGTTTGATTTATCTCAATTGTTTGATTTACATACCCAGTAAGCTTAGTTTTTATTAAAAGTTTTTGAGTTTGTAAATAACCCGCACTTGTAAATCCAAATGAATAATCTAATTTTTCAGAAAAAAGAATGTTAACAAATTCTGAATCAGCAGTATAAATCTCAATATTTGCTTGGCTAGAATTTTGTATTTGTTCTCTTGTATCAAAATCAATAAGTTCAATTTCTAAGTAACTAATGTTAAGGTTCATATGGATGTTAAAATATATTGTTTGATTTGCGTCTACTTGTTTTTTTGATGTAAAATCAGAACTACTTCCGCTAAATTTTGCTTGTGCGAAATATGAATTTTCAATACCTACTGCCAAATCAGAATAATTGGCAATTCCACTCGAATTAGTATATTTTCCATTTTTTTCAAGTGCAATGCCTGTTATAGTTACACTATTAATTATAATATCTGTGTATAAATAAGCTTGCGCATTTGCAAGAGGTCTATTGCTATCTCCTGCTTCAACGTTTATTTGTGCAAATCCACTATTTAGTGCAGTTGCTTTTTCTAATTGAATTGTTTGAGGGCCATTTGTTAGAGTAAACAATTCGGGTTTAACTATTTTGTAAATATATTCGTCTTTTTTTAGAATTGCAACAAGTTGGCCTTCACTTCTTAATGTAAAATCATTTGCAACAAATAATCCATTGTTGTCTGTGTGGCTATTTCCAGCATGGTAACTCAAAGGATGGGTTGCATCAGTTCCAAATTGGTTTCCGTTTGAATCTGTATAAATCCATAATAAATCCACTTGGACATCTTTTAATGCAACGCTGGTAGTAGAATCAATTACTTTAAAATACACTCTTCTTCTATCATTTTGATTGATTTTTTCTAATTGAATTTCAAGTTCAGTTGGTTGTCCAGCTTCAATAGTTATTTTGATATTGTCATTAGCTGTTATTTCATAATAATTTTCATCGGTTATAGTAATGGTATATTCTCCAACATCCATTTTCTTTTCAGCAAGACCGCTTGAATTGGTCCCAGCATAACTATTTCCATTAGTTCCATTAAATACAACTTTTATTCCATCAATGCCTTCTTTTGGAAGTGTATTCCCATCGTACACATAAACTTTAGCGGTTCCTTGTGTTTCAATGGCCTCTTTTGTTAATAAAATTGGGTGTGTGCTTTTATCTGTTGGAAGAATTTTTGAGATTGATTCTAAATTATAACCTGGGGAATATGCTTTTGTAGCAACAAAGTGGCATGAATCTTCTGTTAAAGTGAATTTCCCATCTTTTGCTCCATCGGCTTCATCTCTCACGGTTTTAACAGAAATATTTTTGTTATTACATTTAAATTTCACATAAGCATAATTGTCGCTTGAAACAATAGCTTCTCCTGAAACAGAATCTTGTAATTCAACAATAGTTGAATTAGGGTATTCTGGTTCGTCAGGGATCGCTTGTAAATAAATTTTATGTTTTGTTGAAGTAAAGTCAATTTGTTTCTTTTTTATTTCTTCATAACCGCTTGCTTTTGCATTTATATAACCTGAAAAATCAAGTTCGCTTGGGAAAATTAGCCCCCCAAGCATTCCAAAAAAACTCGTGCTTGTTCCTTCAACAGAAAAAGAATATTCTCCAGTAGAATCTGTTTTCCCACTAAATTGTTCTCCATTAAGTTCTCCACTAATAGTTACCCCGCTCAAAAAAACTTTTGTTGAAGAGTCATGAGTAATAAGGGTTACATCATAGGGTGTAGAAAATTGAATTAAATACCCTACTAAAATTATTATGAACAAAATTATTAAAAGAAATAAAATAAAACTTGGAATTACTCTGTCAATTGGGTCAACTGCTTTGTATACTGGAACTTTTGTGTTAATTTTATCTAAAATTGAGTACCATTTATCTTCAAAGAAAAAATAAGTTCCTTTTAATTTATCTGAAAAATCCATGCCCCAATCACTACGTTAACACTGTGTATTAGAAAGAATTTTCTTCTTAATAAAGCTTTGCTGACTGTCTTAGAGCGATTTTAGTTACTTTATCAAGGTAATTTTTTTTATGATTTCGATACATTTCTCCACTACCCTTTGCAACTTTAACTGCTTCTTTTTTGACTTTTTCATATTCTTTAATTTGCGAGGGATTTTCAATCAAATAATCACGAAAAGCAGTAGTTTGTAACCAATCAAGCTCATCATAAACCACTAAATGTAAATGATATAATTGTTCAGCAATAATTTTCTTAAAAAATAGTCTTTGAGCAGTACCCCCTGATTCTTCAAACTCATAACCGTTCATTTTAAGTAATTCTTTTTCATTTCCAAACTTCTTTTTAACTCCAACTATGATATCAATAACTTTTTTGCCCCCCATCCCAGGAATGGCAGTAGACCCTACATGTTCAATTTTAACGCCTTTTAAAAAAGTCTTCAAATTTTTCTTTTCTTCTTTAAAAAGTAATTTATAGTTTTTAGAATAATCATGGTAGGCATATTTTTCTTTCATAATCTATTTTTGGTTAATTAATTATTTAAATTGACTATTCACTGATTTTAAGTTGTCTTTTTAAGTTCTCAGAAATCTTTTTCCCAAGCAATTGCTCAACTTTTGCAACATTTTTTCTAATTTCACTTGGTTTTGTAATACCAGCACTAAAAAGTTTTCTTGCCCTAGCTCTTCCAATTCCTTTTAACTCAACCAAAGCTAATAGTTCTTCTTTCACTCCATATTTGACTCGAAGAGATAATTTTTTTGCGTGTACTAGATGTCGGTCTTCTCCAAGGACTTTGCTTAATTCAATTGTGCTATACGCTAGCCATTCAATCAATCTTGTTTTACTAAATAGTAATCCTGGAGCTAATCCAAAATCTTTGAATAGGGTTTGTTCTCTTTTTTCACTAATCCAATTTTCCATCATAAGTGCAGAAAAAAACTTTTGAACTGCAGTGTTATCAAATAATAAATTTTCTTTTGAAAAAGGAATTTCATTCATTCGAGCATTATATTCTTCCCACAGAATGCTCTCAAGTTTTTTTGAATAATTTAGAAGAGGAAAAAATTCATGACAATTAACCCAAGCATACAAATAAGAAAAATCTTTGAAATCTCGTTTGTCTTTTAGTGCATTAATTAAACTAAATGCACTTTTGGGATCTAAAAATAAATCACTCACTCTTTTTCCAAGAGGAGTACAAACAAAATATTCTCCTTTTTCGCAAACAAAACCAAATTCTTTTAATTCATCAACAATTTCACTAACGCTCTCATATATTTCTCCAATATCTTCTGTTTGTTTTGCAAATAGGGTTTTTTCAAAAAATTTCCAAATACTTTTATCATTATAAATATCTCCAGTTGCAATTAGTGCTAAGGTGTGTGTTCTAAGAGTTGTTGCGTTTGAAAGTTTTGATTCTATTCCTTCAAGATCTCCATTAATATATTTTTCAAGATATAATTCTTTTTGAGTTTCATTATTTGCAACAACAATACTTTTTCCTTCTGTAGAAAACTTTGGCCTACCGCTTCTACCGCTCATTTGTTTATACTCTCGAACATTAATTAATTCCATTCCAAAATTTCCATATCTATAAAGTGAAGGGATTAGTACAACATCAGCTGGGGTATTAACTCCTGCTGCTAGAGTTGGGGTTGCACAAATAATTTTTATTAATCCATTTCTAAAATTTTCTTCTACAAGTTCACGTTGTTTTGGAACAAGTCCAGCGTGATGAAATGCAATTCCGCCCCTTATGCAATCTGCTAAAGAAGCACATTGTTCTGTTGGTTGTTCAAGAGCATTTAACACTGAGTTTGAAATTTTTTCTAATTTTAGTTGATTTTTTTCTTTATCAATATTTTTTGTTTTAGGAGAAAGTTTTTTTGCTAGCCCCTCAGCTCTTTTTCTTGAATTAGCAAATACTAGCATTTGTTTTTCTTCATCCAAATTTTTTTCTACAGTATCTTCAAAATCTCCCTTTTCAGTACTCTTATCTTTATATTCAATATCACTTTCAAATAACACTCCTTCTTTGAGACTAACTGGACGAAAATCACTTTTAACTAATTCTGCATTAAGCCATTCTGAGAGTTCTTTTGCATTTGGAATTGTAGCACTTAAACCAAGCACATTAAGGTTTTTGTGCATGTTTCTCATTTGAGTTAGAGCAATTTCAAGTACTGGTCCACGATCACTATCAAGTTCATGTATTTCATCAACAATAATACAACCAACTCTTTGTAACCATTCTGTTTTGTGTCTTAACAAAGAGGCTAGTTTTTCATAAGTTGTAAAAATAACATCAAATTTTTTTAGGTATGAACTACTACTGTCCATATCTCCTGTTGAAAGAGCAAAAGTAATGTCTGGATATTTTCTTTTAAAATCTTTATAATGCTCACTTGCAAGTGCGCGCAGTGGACAAGTGTAAATTACTTTTTTACCTTCGTTTATTACTTGTTCTAGAATAAAAAGTTCAGCAATAATTGTTTTTCCACTAGCTGTTGGTGCACTAACTACTAAACTGTTTGTCAATTTATCTAAGCATTTTTCTTGCATTGGATTGTACTTTGGAAAATTATTTGCAATTAGTACTGATTTTGAAACATCCATAAATAATTTATTCGAGGATGAGTATTAATTAGTTTGCCTAGTGCTGTGCCGCTAGGTATTTTTTGCTGAATCTTTGTGGTGAACTGTTGTTCATCACACCCGCTAACCTTTGGTTTGCTTGGTTTCTAAAAGATTCTGTGCCGCTAATTGTTTTCTAACCTTTTCTTCATCGCTAGGGTTTGTTACTCCAAACCATTTGTCAGTTGTTTCAATAAGTTTTAATTTTAGTTTATTTTCTTTAATTAAATTTGCAAGTTCAACAGGAAGTAAACATTCAGCAGTTCGACTTTCTTTATTTTCTTCTTTAAAATTAATTAATTTTTTTTCTAAATCACTAATTGTTTGTAATGGTAAACCAAATAAATTCATACTGCATAACGTGTTTTCACTTAATTCTTTTTCTTCTAAATTTTTTTTTGAAATGTCAAAAGTCTCTTCAATACTAAGAACATTATTGTTTGAATCAGTTTCATAAATTCCTCGATTGACTGTTCCCTCATCAGGAATTACATTTTTTAATTTATATCCAAGAGTTACTCCGGTTTTATTATTTGTCAAAAAGTCGTGTGCTTGTTTTAGTGCAGTTTGTCCATAAATGTCATCTCCATTACAAACAACAAAAGCCCCATCAATAACATCTTTTGCACTCACAAGAGCATCAGTTGTGCCCCAGGGTTTGTCTCGCAGTTCTTGGTCAAATGTTTGTTTTGCATAAGAAATTGGTAATCCCTCATATTCATTTCCAAACATTTTTTTGAAAGAACTTTCAGTTTTTTCTCCAACAATAAAAACTATTTTGTTATATCCTGCATTAATTGCTTGTTTTATTGAAACTTCAATTAATGTTTCGTCATTTATTCCAACTTTTGCGAATTGCTTTATTTTTCCGCCAAAGCGTGAGCTCATTCCGGCGACCATGTAAACTATTGTAACCATTAGTATATTCTAGGAATTTTTTATTTTTAATGTAATTGGTTCAATTTATTCTTCTTTTAACATAGTGAACTCGAAAGCTTTTTGCAGTGCTAGAATGGCTTTTGGTAAATCAGTTGATCTTAAAGAATTGGTTTTTTTCCATTCTTCGCCATCTTTGTAATTTCTTTCCATTGATGTTGTAAAGTACTTATTTCCTTCTTTTGAAGTATTTTCCCATACAGCAGCTTCTATTCCGCCAACTTTCACTTTTTTGACTGGTGTATCCATAATTTTTCCCCCTTTTATTTTTTATTTAAAAAATAATATTAATTTTTGAGAAAATGTTGTTTTGCTTTCTCCAGAAAGCCATTTTTCTCTTGAAATATTCTCATAATAATCCATTTTTATCACCGTTGAGAGTAGAGAAGATGAATTAACATGATCTCCATTTAACATACGATAAATCAATACTTCTTGGACTTCCTTCTACAAATCTTACTAATCTATTTTCAACCATTTTATCATCTCCAATTATTTTTTGGTTTTTTGCTGAATTTTTTTTAAAAAATTCTGAACCAACTAAAAGGCCCAATCACTTCCTGGGCCACTTTGGTTCTAATCATATAGCGGTTTTTTTTCTATATAAACAGTGTCCAAGTACCATGCCGGTTGAACTTTTTTTTATTAAAATTAGTTTTATTCTTTAGCCCATTTTTGCAATTCTTTCAAAGCAATTTCAATGTTTTCAAGTTTGCCAATTTTTTTTGTTAAATCTTTTATTTGTTTATCAGATACACCCATTCGAAAATCTTTTAGTTCGTCAGCATACTCTGCAACTCTTTTGCTTTTTCTATAAACAATTGATTTGTCAACTGTTTCAGCTAATTGTTTTCT
>JABHJM010000035.1 GCA_018691995.1 Candidatus Iainarchaeum sp. | reverse complement strand
TTAATAAATTATGTTTTGATAGTAATTTCAAATTTTATGAAGTTAAACAAATTAAAACTAAAAATTATAAAAAACAAACTTTAATTGATTTATCTGTTCCAAAAACAGAAAATTTTATGGCAGATGGCTTAATTGTTCATAATTCGATCGCAGCAGGGTGCAAAGTTCCAAGCGAAAAACTTGACGAATTTTTAGAATTACTTGATAAAATAATTTTTTCACAAATTAGTGGTTAAATTCATTGATGATCCTAAAAACGCGTTATTTTAACCCTGCTAAAATTACATATATTTAAATAATGGTTGGGGTGATATTGTGTTATGGTGTTCATACAAAGAGAACTTGAAAGTGAAATAAATAAGTATATTACAGATACTGAGATTATTGCGGTTGTTGGATCACGACAATGTGGTAAAACAACGCTTGTAAATAAAATTTTTGAAAGATTAGAAAATAATGGAAAAAAAACTAGCAAGGTTAGTTTTGATAATATGCAAGTTTTAATGCTTTTTGAAGAAGATGTAGAATCATTTATTGAAAAATATATTATTGGATTTGATTTTTTGTTTATTGATGAAATACAATATTCAAAGGATAGTGGAAAAAAATTAAAGTATATTTATGATTCTCAAAAAATAAAACTTTTTATTTCAGGATCGTCTGCTTCAGAAATATCTATTCAAAGCATAAAATATCTTGTTGGAAGAATTCATTTGTTTAACTTATATCCTTTTTCTTTTAAAGAATACTTGCGTGCAAAAGACGAAAAATTAATGCGAATTTATGAAAAAGGGAATTACAAAAATACTATTACAAAAGAATTAAACAAACATCTTATAGAATTTAATACTTATGGGGGTTATCCAAAAGTCGTTCTTTTAAAAGACAAAGAAAAAAAAGAAAAAACCCTGCTCGACATATATAACATTTTTTTATTAAAGGAAGTAAAGGAATTACTCGGTTTGTCTTCTGATTATAAATTAATAAATTTAATAAAGGCTTTATCTTTGCAAATGGGAAATATAATAAATTACAATGAATTATCTAATATAACTGGGTTTTCATTTGTTGATTTGAAAAAATATTTAAATGTTTTAGAAAAAACCTTTATTTGCAAACAAATAAGGCCATTTTTTAAAAATAAAAGAGTTGAATTAGTAAAATCTCCAAAAATATATTTTTTTGATCTTGGATTTAGAAATGCATGTATAAACAATTTTACAAAAGAAAGGTCGGATATTGGCGCAATATATGAAAATTTTATATTTTCAGAATTACAAAAAAGAAATTTAGAAACTAAGTACTGGCAAAGTAAATCTGGTGCAGAAGTCGACTTTGTAGTTGAAAAAAATAATGACTTAACTGCGATTGAAGTAAAAACCAACTTAATAAAACCAATATCAACAAAAGCAATTCAAAGTTTTATACATAAATACTCTCCAACCAAAGTACTAGTTTTGTCAAAAGAATTTGAAACAAAAATAAAAAGTATTCAATATGCTCCTCATACCAAATTAAATAAATGTGTGCCATAACCAAGATTTTATTTAAAATGTTTGTTAATTTATTGATAAATTTAATTTTTAAAAATAATATCTTTAATATTTATTAAAAGAATTTTTAGAATTACTTGATAAAATAATTTTTTCACAAATAAATCACTAAATTTTTTAAAACTTTATTTTTTATAAAAGAAGAAAGTATATAAATGTCTTTTACTTATTGTTTATGGTTAAAAAGGGTGTTTGAGTGCGAATAAAACAATTGATATTAGTGTTAACAATAGTCTTACTTTTGTTTGGGTTTGTTAGTGCTGGAGATTGTGCTTCAACTTATTTTAAATCAACTGCTTGTGGAAATGTTTCTCCTTTTTTTAGTCAATCAAACTATATACACCAACGAAGTGATAACGCTTGGACATCAACAGGAGAACTTGATTGGAATAATTTATCTAAAGGAAATCAAATAATTGAAGATTTAGATATGTATAATGCGAATTTACAAGGCGCTAGTTACTGATAAAAACGAACTAATTAGTTTTAGTGAGCAAAGGGAAATATTTTTGTTAATTCATGATACGAATAAAGATCAATCTTCGCAGTATTTGGATCAGATGCAAGCTTTGCTTGATGAAATGATTGCGAGAGGATATAATACAAAAAATATTGGTGGGTTAATAAGAGATGCGAATGTTCTTCAAAGTATAAAGAAGTATGATGCTGTGCTTTTAAATTATAATAAAATTAAAGAAATTTATGATCTTGCTAATTTGGCTTCGATAAAAATTAGTGAAATAACAAATTTGATAAATGCGGCTGGAATAGAGGGGATAGCAACTCCGAATGCAAAAAGGTTGCTTAGTCTTGCTAATTTAGCATTTGGAAGAGGAGAATATGCATTAGCTCTTGAGCGGCTTGGTGAGGCGGAGCTTACTTTGAGTGTGGAAACAAAGGGTGAGTTTAATTGGTTTGTGTTTTTGCAGAATAATTTTTATCAAGTGATGGGATTTATAATTGCGGTGATAATTGGTTTGTATTTGGTTTATTTATTAGTGCATTATCTTCTTATTAAAAGAAAGATTAAGTCGTTGGATGCTGAAGCAGATCTTTTATTATTGTTAATCAAAGGGGCTCAGAAGAATTGTTTTGTGAGTAATAAGATGTCGATTGGGGAGTATTATGATGCGCTTGAACAGTTTGAGGAGAGGATGTCGCGTGTGTCTGAGGGGATTATTGAGTATAAGTCGAAGAAGGGTAATTTGTTTAAGTTGTCTCCAAATACAAAACGACTTTCTAAGGAAAAAGCAGAAATTTTAACATTAGTAAGAGAAACTCAAAAAGATTACTTTGATAAGGGAACTATTGAAGCAAGAATTTATGAAACTAGAGTTAAAAGTCTTACAAAAAGACTTTCTGAAATTGAAGAAGCAATTGTTGTTAATAGGGTGATTCGTACTGAGAGAAAAACGAAAGGGGTAAAAAAATTGTTTTGGAGAGTGTTTTATAAATTGTTTAAGTGATTTTTTTATGGTTTACAAAAAAATATTAATATTGATTAGTTTGCTTTTAATAATAAGTTTGGTTGTTGCAGTTGACTTGAATAATGATGTGAATTCTCAAATTTTAGATGAAAATGTTGGGATAAATAATGGTGTAGATGTTTTGATTGGTGTTGATGTAAACGTTCCGGTTGAAAATGTTTTTGTAATATCTGATTCTGCACTAGAAGCAAGAAGTGCAATTTCTTTGTTGCGGACGAGAATTTCTTTGATGAAAGATGAGGGTTTTGGGTTAGTTAGGATAAATGATGGTTTTTTTATTGTTCGTCAGGAGTTTGAAAATGAAGTTGAAGTTGAAAAAAAAGGAGTGTTAGCTGCAGATTATTCAATTGTGTTTGAAAGAATTGATTTGGTTAATGAAATAATTGAGTTAGCTTATTTAACAAAAGATGAAATTAATGCTGTTAAAAAAGCAACACTTGAACTTACTGATGAGATTGATGTTTCTGGGGTGGATGAGATTATTGTGTTGGCTGAGGTGGAGTTTGTTGATGAGCGTTATGAGCGGGCTGGGGAATATGTTGAGAAAGCGTATGATAAGATGATTGAGCTTCAAAGTATTGAGGCGAAGGCGGAGGTTGTTTATTTGGCTGCGAGGCAAAATATTGAGACTTTTTTGCGGGAGAATTGGGAGGTTCTTTTAGGGTCGGTAATTGCAATTTTTGTTTTTTTCTTTTTGTTTGGTAGGAGGTTGAAGCGTTCTTTTTTGAAGAGAAAGATTAAGGCGAATTATGCTGAGATAGAGGTGTTAAAAGGTGAAATAAGGTTGTCTCAGGAGGTTTATTTTATTAAGGGGCAGATGTCGGAGTCTGAGTATCATATTAAGATAAAGATTTATAGTGAGAAGATAAGGACTCTTAATAAGGATACTGCGATGTTGTCGGAGAAAATTGAGGGTACGAAAAAAAGAAATAAAATTAAAAAAGAATTGTTGGAAAATGGCACTAAAGAAAAGAAAAAAGGATAAGCATATTTTAACACAGTTAATTTTATTTTTGCCATTTTATTGATCAATTCATAAGCTTTTTAATAAGTCTTGTTATTTAATTTAATTAGTGTTATCATGATATTGGATCAAGAAGTAAATTTAGGAATAAAAGAATTTTTAGAATCAAAAAAAGCTGAAGTAGAAAAAGCCATTGAAAATTATATTCCAAGAAAAGCAACAAAAGAATGGGTTGAGTCAGGACTTGATAAAACTGTTTTTGAATTAGATTTAGACGCATACACAGCAGGGTGTAATGCCCCAATATGGGATCTTCTTGATAGGGGTGGAAAAAGATTTCGCCCAATTCTAACTTGTATTACTAGTGAAGCTGTTGGTGGAAAATGGGAAGATGGATTAAAATTAGCGCCAATGGTTGAATTAATTCATAATGGAACTTTGATGCAAGATGATGTTGAAGATGATTCGGCAGCTCGAAGAGGGCAACCGTGTACGCATCATAAATTTGGAGTTGACACAGCAGTAAATACCGGCACAATAATGTATTTTTGGCCAATGGTAAAAATAATGAATAATGAATTTGGGTTTGATGATAAAAAGAAAGCAAAAATTAATGATTTGTTTATTAAAGAATTACTAAGAGTTTGTAGTGGGCAAGTTTGGGATATTGCATGGCATCATGGAGGATTCACACCAAACGAAAAACAATACTTGAATATGTGTCTTTCAAAAACAGGAGTTTTGACAAAATTTGCTTGTCAACTTGGAGCAATAGTTGGAGGGACAACTGATGAACAATATATTGCACTTGGAAAATTTGGGCAAATTGTTGGAGTTGGATTTCAAATACAAGATGATATTTTAGAATTAACAGAAGATACTTTCAAAGAAGGAAAAGGTTCAATTGGTGGAGACATTCACGAAGGAAAAAGAACTTTAATTGTAATTAGGACCATGGAAGTTGCAACTGATGAAGACAAAAATAGATTAACAGAAATTCTTGATTCTCATACAGAAAAAGAAGAAGAAATCAAAGAAGCTCTTGATATTATTAACAAATATGATGGAATTAAGTATTCAAAAAGTGTAGCAGAAAAAATGGTTACAGAAGCATGGGTTGAAGTAGATCAAGTTTTAGAAGAAAATAATGCAAAAAAAGTTTTGAAAAAATTTGCAGAATATTTAGTTGATAGAAAAATTTAGTTTATTGGTAATCTACCATTACCAGTTTTAATCTTAATTGACCCGTTTTTGATCGACTAAAACCTTCGACAATAAAATCAGATTCTTTTAAATTGCTTTGATATAAATCAATTCCATCGGAATGGGGGTTGTTTCGAATCCAATCCATTTGTCGATTTATTTCTTTATGTAATTCATCAAGATGTTTTTTAAATTCCTTCATTTCGGCTTTATTTGTTTTTATAAGATCGGCTAAACCTTTTCTTCTAAGCTCAAAATCGGATTTTTGTTCAGGGGTTTGCCCTTCCCTTTTTTTAAATTTGTAACCACGCATATATGAAATAAAATCATCGAGATTGGGGCCATTAATTTTTTCAGTTACATGGTAATTTTTTCCTTCACGAATTAGTTTTACTGGTCTTACTCGGTAGTAAGTTACTTTTTGGGGGCCATAAGTTCTACTGTGTTCTTTCCAATAAGCATCATGCATTAAAAGGGAGTAATATTCAATCGCTTTATGATTAGTTATTGGTCTACTTGGTTTTCTACCAATTTGTCTTGGATAAACAGCATTTCCTCGCCCTGCACGTAGATCATGTGGAAAGAATTTTATCACACGTTTTAAATTTCTACTCAAACCAATAAGTGTGCCCGATCCAGTATTAAATACTTTTTTTGACCTTTTTACTCCAAGTGCGGGGTAACGTCCTTCTTTTTTCATATAAATAAAGGGTTAGGAAGTTTTTAAAATAAGTTAATACTAACTTATTGTATGGTTTCACAAACAGAAAAGAGAAAAGTAGATCACATAAAACTTTGTGTTGAAAAAGATGTTGCATTCAAAGAAAAAACAACATTACTTGAATGTGTTGAACTTGATTATAAAACACTTCCAGAAATAGCACTTGATGATGTAAATCTTGAAACAGAATTTTTGGGAAAAACTTTTTCTACACCCTTAATGGTTTCAGCAATTACAGGAGGATCTCAAATTTCTAAAAAAATTAATCAAGATATTGCAAAAGCATGTCAAGAACTTGGAATTGGAATGGGGCTTGGAAGCATGCGAGCAATGATTGAATCCCCATCTATAGCGGATACTTATTATGTTCGTGATGTTGCACCAGATATATTTTTAGCAGGAAATATTGGGGCAGCCCAACTAAGAGAATATTCTCCAGAAATTATTAATAAAGCGCTTGAATCAGTTGGAGCAGATGCTTTAGCAATTCATTTAAATGCTGCGCAAGAAGTAGTGCAACCAGAAGGAGATACAGATTTTTCTAATGTTTTAAGTAAAATAGCAGAATATGTTGATGAAATTAATGTTCCAGTTTATGCAAAAGAAGTTGGACATGGAATAAGTTTTGATGTTGCAAAAGCGTTAAAGGATGTTGGTGTAAAAGCAGTTGATGTTCAAGGTGCTGGCGGAACAAGTTGGACAATGGTGGATTCAATTAGACACAAAAGTGGTTTTGGAAAAACATTTCGTGAATGGGGGATTCCAACAGCAGTTAGTGTTGTTGAAACAAAAAATGCATTGGTTGGTGAAAGACAAATTCTTGCTTCTGGGGGAATAAGGAATGGGATAGAAGGGATAAAATCAATTATTCTTGGTGCAGATATGGTTGGAGTTGCAATGCCGATTTTAAAGGCACAACAGAAATCTTACAAATCTTTGCAAAATTATTTGCATAATTTTACTAGTGAAATGGCAATTACTTCTTTTTTACTTGGGTGTAAAAATATTGAAGAATTAAAAAAACAAGAGTATGTTGTTCTTGGAAAATTAAAAGAGTGGCTTAATCAATAATAAAACCACACAACCGCGACAATTGTCGTAATAAACTTCGTCTCTTGGAAAGGTTTATATATGTTGACGCAGAGAAGTTTTTGTAACTGGTGAGATAATGGAAGTGCCTTGTATAAGCCTTGAAGAAAGAAAAAATACTTTTAAAGAAGTAGAGCTTGGACTCGATAACGAACAAGCCATAGAAGAAGCCAAAAGATGTTTACAGTGTGCTGATCCACTTTGTGTTAAAGGTTGTCCTGCTGGAATAAATATTCCTGGATTTATAAAAGCATTAAAAGAAAGTAATCTTGATGGGGCAGCAGAAATTATTCGAGAAAAAAATTTCTTTCCAAGCATTTGTGGGAGAATTTGTCAACACGAAAAACAATGTGAAGGAAGTTGTATTCTAGCAAAAACAAAAGACCCAATTTGTATTGGGGGACTTGAAAGATATGTTGGAGACAATTCTAGTTATCCAAAAGCACAAAAATTAAATGGAAAAAAAGCAGCAATAATTGGTTCGGGTCCAAGCGGACTAACAACTGCAGCATACCTTGCATTACAAGGAATAAATGTTACTGTTTTTGAAGGGACACATGCTCTTGGCGGAGTAATAAAATACGGTGTTCCAGAATTTCGTTTACCAAAAGAAGTCGTCTCACAAGATTTAACAGGACTTCACGAACTTGGGATTGATTTTGAACCCAATGCAAAACTCTCTGACGAATCAATAGAAAAAATTGCAAAAGAATTTGATGTTGTGTTCATGGGAACTGGTGTTGGAGCAGCAAGAGAATTAACAATAAAAGGAAGCAAATTAAAAGGAATAATTCCTGCAATGAAATTTTTAGTAAATCTAAATCAAAGTGGAGTTCCAATGATTACTCAAGGAGAAAAAGTTGTGGTAGTAGGGGCAGGATATGTTGGAATTGATACAGCAAGAAGTGCAGTTCGTTTAGGTGGAGATGTAACATGTATAACAGTTGCAAAAAGAGAAGATGCAATAAAAGCAGTATCAGAAAAGGATTATATTGATGCAGAAGAAGAAGGAGTAAAATTTATGTTTGAATTAACAGTAAATGAATTTAGTGGAGATGAAGAAAAAGTTACAAAAGTTCATTACAAAAATGGAGAAGAAGGAATTCTTGAAGCAAATAAAGTAATTGTTGCAATTGGACAAATGCATGATGAAGATGGGTTAAAACAACCCCTAAGAGATGAAGATAATGGTTGTGTAAAAGTAAATGATGCACATCAAACAAAAATTGAAAACATATTTGCAGCAGGAGACTGCGTACATGGGCCAAAAACAGTAATAGAGGCAATAGATCAAGGAAGAGGGGCTGCAGAAGCAATACTTGATTATTTAAAAAATAAAAAATAAATTAAACGATTTTTTAAAAAGGTTTTGTAAATTAATATTGGTAAGGAGTTGAGAAAATGGACAAAGAAGCATTTAGTGGATTTTATAAAAAGGAAATAAACGAAAGGCAAGAAATTTTTGCAAAAGAATTTGATTTGAGTGAAGAAGATAAAAAATTACTTACAAAAGAAGGCCCACTTCCATTTGAAATAGCAAATAAAATGGTTGAAAATGTTGTTTCTACTTTTCCTCTTCCATATGGTTTAGCTACAAATTTTAACATAGATGGAAAAGATTATATAATTCCATTTGCAATCGAAGAGCCAAGTGTTGTAGCAGCTGCAAGTAATGCAGCAAAACTTTCAAGTGGTTTTGAAACAAGTGCAGATGATCCAGTTATGATTGGACAAATACAAGTTGTGAATGTTGATGGAGCAAAAGCAAAAGTTGCAGTTGAAAAAGCTCGAGAAGAACTTCTTAGTTTTGCAACAACAATAGATCCAATACTTGTAAAATTTGGCGGAGGGCCAAAAGACATTACAGTCGAAGTATTAAATGATGAAGAAGGAGACATGCTTGATATTCATTTGCTTGTCGATGTGCGAGATGCAATGGGTGCAAATGCAATTAATACAATGACTGAAAAGTTAGCTCCAAAAATAGAAGAGTTAACTGGTGGAAAAGTAATTCTTAGAATAATTTCAAATCTTGCAATTTATAGAAGAGCTCAAGCAAAAACAACTTGGACAAAAGAAAGTTTAGCAGCAAGCACAAAAGGACAATTTAAAGGCGAAGACGTAGTTGATGCAATTCTTAATGCTTATCGATTTGCAAACGCGACACAATTTCGTGCAACAACTCATAATAAAGGAATAATGAACGGGATTGATGCAGTAGTTATTGCAACGGGAAATGATTTTCGTGCAATAGAAAGCGGAGCACATTCATTCGCTAGCTATGAAGGAAATTATTCTCCATTAACAAAATATAGTAAAGATAAAGAAGGGAATTTAGTTGGAGAAATTGACATTCCTCTTGCACTTGGATTAGTTGGGGGTGCAACAAAAGTTCATCCATTAGCACAACTTAGTATTAAAATTCTTGGAATAAAAACTGCGAATGATTTAGCAAAAATAATTGCAAGTGTTGGACTCGCACAAAATTTTGCAGCTCTTCGTGCACTTAGTACAGAAGGGATTCAAAGAGGTCACATGAGATTACACGCAGCAAACATTGCAACACAAGCTGGAGCAAGCAAAGAAGAAGAGCAGATTGTTGCGCAAAAAATGATTGAAACTGGTGAAGTAAATCAAGGAAAAGCTGAGGAAATTTTAAAAACCATGCGAACAGGAGGTTCGCTGGCATCATGAAGCTCTGCTTCACGATGAAATTAGAAAGTAATTAAAGGTTAAATGGAGTAATGTTATTATGGCAGGAATTATAGGTTACGGAGCATATATACCAAAGTATAGGGTAAGTGCTGAAGAGATTGCAGCAGTACAAGAAGCTAATGCTAACGCAATTAAAAGGGGACTTGGCCTAACAGAAAAGAGTGTTCCTGGAAAAGATGAAGACACGATTACTATTGCAACACATGCAGCAAGAGATGCGCTTGCAAGAGCAGGAATAAATAAAAAAGATATTGGGGCAATTTATGTTGGAAGTGAATCTCACCCATATGCAGTAAAACCTTCAAGTGCAATTGTAGCAGAAGCAATTGGAATTGGAAATGATTACACTGCAGTTGATACAGAATTTGCTTGTAAAGCAGGCAGTGCAACAATACAAATTAATGCAGGGCTAGTAGATTCAAAAATGGTAAAATATGGAGTGAGTATTGGAGCAGATACTTCACAAGCAGAACCAGGCAACGCACTCGAGTATAGTGCAGCAGCAGGCGGAGCAGCATTTATTATTGGAAGTAACAAAGAGTCACTTGCAATAATTGATAAAACAGTTTCATTTACAAGCGACACTCCAGATTTTTGGAGAAGAAGTATGCAAGCATACCCTTCACATGCAGGAAGATTCACTGGAGAACCAGCATATTTCAAACATGTTATTGGCGCAACAAAACTACTTCTTGAAAAAACAAAAACAAAAATAGAAGATTATACTTATGTGGTATTTCATATGCCAAATGGAAAATTTCCAAGAGCAGTAGCAAAAATATTTAAAGTTACAGAAGAACAATTAGTACCAGGACTTGTTGTTGAAAAAATTGGAAATACTTATTCAGGATCCTCTTTGCTTGGACTTGCCGCCGTACTTGATATTGCAAAACCAGGAGACAAAATATTAATGACAAGTTATGGTTCTGGGAGTGGAAGTGATTCTTTTGCACTTACTGTTACAGAAAAAATAACAGAAGCACAAGGTAAAGCTAGGACAACACAAGATTATATTGATCGAAAAGAATATTTGAGTTATGCAAAATATCTAAAACACATGGAGACAATACACTAAGGTGAAATTCATGAATTTAAGTTTGAGAAAAAAAAATATTATTCCTGCTGGAATTTTTGCAATAATTTATTGGTTTATATTACTTTCATTCATAATGCCTTTATTTATGTGCATTGGTGGGCGTTGTGCTCAAGGGACAACTTTTGGAATAATTTTTAGTGGTTGCGACTGTATTTCTCCAATTGAACTTTTGTTACAAATTGTTATATATTTTATTTTACCCGTTGTGATAATTTATATTTTAGCGTCTTTAAGAGGTGAAAAAAAATGAATGTTGGAGTTTTAGGAATTGGGATTACAAAGTTTGGTGAACGTTGGGATCAAGGTCTTCGTGAACTTTTACTTGATGCACAAGTAAAATCTATAAAAGATGCAAATATTGAAGCAAAAGATATTGATGCACTTTACACAGGAAACATGGGTGGAGGAGCACTATCTGGACAACTTCATATTGGAGCAATGGCAACAGAAAATTTAAACATTAACAAACCTTCAAGTAGAGTTGAAGGAGCATGCGCTTCAGGTTCACTAGCACTTCGAGCAGGAATCCTAGCAATTGAAAGTGGAGAAGCAGACATCGTTCAAGTAAATGGTGTTGAAAAAATGACTGATGTGTCAACTGAACAAGTTACAACAATGTTAATGGGTGCAGGAGATGAAGAGCTTGAAGGATTTAATGGTCTCACATTTCCAGGACTTTATGCATTGCTTGCAAATGCTTACATGAGCAAATATCCAAAATTAACAAGAGATTTATTAGCAGAAGTATCTGTAAAAAACCATTTCCATGGGGCAAGAAATGATTATTGTCAATTTAGAAAAGAAATTAATATTGACGTTGTAAAAAATGCAACAATGGTTGCAGATCCATTAACATTATTTGATTGTTCTCCAATAACAGATGGGGCAGCAAGCATTATTTTAGCGAGTGAAGCAAAAGCAAAAGAACTTGGAAGTAAGGTAAGTATTATTGGTTCTGGAATGGGAACAGATTCACTTTCTCTTGCAAGAAGAAATACATTAACAGCAATTCCAGCAGGAAAAATAGCAGCAGATGCAGCTTATGCAAGTGCAGGAATAAAAGCAAGTGAAGTAAACTTTGCAGAAGTACACGATTGTTTTACAATTGCAGAAATAATGGCTGTTGAAGCACTTGGATTTGCAAAAGAAGGAGAAGGATATAAGTTATACAAAAATAAAGACACTTACTTTGATGGAAAAATTCCAATTAATACAAGCGGTGGACTAAAAGCATGTGGTCATCCAGTTGGAGCAACAGGAGTAAAACAAGCGGTTGAAGCAACAATGCAACTACGTGGAGAAGCGAAAGGAAGACAAGTAAAAGATGCAGAAATAGGAGTAACACATAATGTTGGTGGAAGCGGAGCAAGCGCTGCAGTTCATGTGTTTAAGAGGGTGAAGTAAATGTTTAGAGATAGTAGTATTATAAGATGGCGAGCTTACAAAGACCGTTACATGCTCGAAGGTTATGAATGTTCTTCTTGTGGAAAAAAATATTTTGAAAGCAAAGGAATGTGCCCATGTGGGAGTATTGAATTTAATGAAATAGAATTCTCAGGAGTTGGAAAAATTGTTTCATTTACACAAATTCATTCAGGTCCAGAGGCATTTAGCGAACAAGGAAAATATTGTGTTGCAATAATTGACTTGGCGGAAGGAGCAAGAATAACAGCACAAATTGTTGATTGTAAATTTGAAGATCTTGCAATAGGGACTAACGTAGAGGCAGTGTTTAGAAAGTTCTATAAGAGTGGAGAAAAAGGCGCAATCCATTATGGAACAAAATTTGTTCCAAAGTTCTAATTTTAAAACCTTAATGAACACATATTCAGTATGAATTTGCCATTTAGAAGAAAAGAATCACGTATTGAAATGTCCAATTCTCAAAAAAAGAGAATTTCAAACCGAGCACAAAGAAGAACAAAAGGTTTACCTGGGGAATGGAAAGTAGAAGCATACCATAAAGAAGTTGGTAAATTAATTGAACGAAAAAAAGCAAGAATGGCTTTAAGAGAATCAAAAATATTAAGTATTTCAACAAGACGACAGATTTTAAGAATTGTTGGAGAATACACTGCAAAAAAAGTGGCTCTTGGAGAAAAATATGATCGAAACAAACTAGAGAATGAATTAACTTATGCTAAACAAACTTTTGAAAAACAAATATTTGAAATTGTGCCAAAAAAAGCTAAAAAATTCTTAACAACTTATTATAGTGTGCATGCTTAATCATTCAAAATAGTTTTTCTATATTTGCTAAGGGCTCCAAGGGGAGCATCATTTAGTTTTATTTTTAAATTATTT
>JABHJM010000083.1 GCA_018691995.1 Candidatus Iainarchaeum sp. | reverse complement strand
TTTTTTATTTTTTCTATTTCGCTAGCAATTGGATTTTCTGTTTTGGAGGTTGTATTAGAAACACTTTCACTCATTTTTGAAATTGCACTTGAAACACTTTCATTTGAAAGAGCTTCTTTTGATTTTGATTTTTTCTGTTGATCACTTGGAGGTGCATAGAAGTGTATGTAATATCCTTCTTTGTCATCAACACAATCTTGTAAATTTCTTGCAAAATACATTTGTTGAATTCCACTTGCGATTAATCCTGGTCCAAATCCAACAAGGTATGCAACATTTTCTGCAACTGCAAGTGCTCCCCCGCTTGCTGTTCCAAAGTATCCAAGTCCAAGTTCACGTAATTTTTGATCACATGTAACACCATCACTTTGACTATCTGCCAAGCTGATTCCATCTCCTTCAATATCTGCTGTGCTTCCATCAAAGTCAGCGTGGTGTGCGTAAGAAATTAATGCAGTTCCTCTCTTTTGTTTTACACTAGCTTCTGCTGCTTCAACCAAAAATCCTTGCATCTTTGTTGGAGCATCAATTGTAGCACTAAAATAACCTTCAGTCATATTCAAATTCATTGAACAACCTGAACAATTTTCATTATGAGAATAAAATGCTAAGTCTAAAACTTCATCCCTGTTTGTCCAACCACGATCTCCCAAGAATCCTCCTGAAAGCATTGAAACTTTATCTTCAGTGAAATCATTTACTTCTGAAGCCATTTCAATTATTTGTGTCCAAACAAATGGAATGCTTGTGAATGCTCTTTTGAACATGTCTCCTTGATCGCTACCTGCGTTTGCATAAAAATCAATATATGAATCATTGTATAATTCATCTTTTCCTTGAGATACTGAAAGAGTTGTCCAAGAATCTGGAAGCATGTAAGCTGAGAATTGTTCGTTTCCAAGTCCTCTTTTTGCTTGCCAATATACAATTGGAGCAAGAGTTCCTTTTAGTAGTCCTGCTTGCAAAGGATTTTTGTAATAAGCTTTTACCATATCTGCTTCACTTGCAAATGTTTTGTCAAGCCAAGAAGTATATTTTCTATCTTTAAAACCAGCTTCATCAAGTCTACGCATTATTGTATTCATATTGTTTTCTGCTGTTCCCATTCTACTCCTGATTCTTTCATCCCCAATCATATTAACAAATTCAGTAGGGGTTAATTCTTCTGCTGCAGAATATTCTCCTTTGAATAAATTTACATGTCCTGGAAGTGAAGGGTCTCGTAATATCTTTTCTTTTGTTGCATTTGTAAGAGGCATTTTTGTCCCATTTGGAAATTCAACAAATACAGTCCCCTCACCATATTGTGCGATGTGAGAAGTTACATCATCAATACTTGCATTTTGTTTTAGAGGATAACTATGTTGAAGTCTATATAACTGCAAACTATCTCCAACACTATCAAAGGCATCTACATTTGTTCCAAGAGCCCTATCAGCACTTGGTTTCCACTCTCCACCAAACTTACCATCCGCTTCGAACTTTTTCATAATACGTTTAAAATTAAATGGTGCACTTGTTTCAAGATCAACAAATCCTGTCCCCTCTGGCACTCCAACTTTTCTAACTGCAACACCTTTAAGTTGTACAAGATCTGGATTACTTTTTAGCCAATCAGGATAATCTAAGAATACTGTATCGTCCCAATCATTCATTGTTCTTGAAAGTCTTTGTCCAAATGTAATATAATCCATTTCTCCAGCTTTATACGCAGCAGTTAATGCTTGTGTATTAGCATTTTGTGTCATTGAATATGAACGCATATAACTCATTGCATCATAATATTTTCCTTTTTGTTCTTTTGTAAGTTTCATGATGTCAGATCCAGGAGCTAATGCAGTATCTTTCCATCCTCCTGTTCCGCTTGAAAATAATTTTTTATCAATTGTTAATCCTTTAACATATTCTCCAAGTCCTTCAGATTCATACAATTCAACATATCTTGAATTTGCTTTTTGTCCAAGAGCTTGGCTTGGAAGCATTGTTAAATCATGTCTAAACTTTGCAAGAGCACTATTCATTTTTTTAAGCGGTTTCCATCCACCACGAAGGTTTGTAGTATTAATTATTCTTGAAGCTTTGTGCATTAATGAAGGGCCAATATTTGAAACAACAAAATCAGTTGACATCCAAGCATTAAAATATTTGTCAAATGCAGAGTAAGTACTAACAGTACAACTATCATTATTGCAAGTTGTAGCGTTTCTTGCAATATATTCATCAACCCATAAAGAATTTTTTATTTGTTCTCCTGAAGCAAATGCTCCAGTAGTAAAATTTGCTGAATTATCATCACGAATATTATTTTGTAATCTTTCATATTCTTCTTCATCAATACCACTTGCTGTACGGTATGCTGTATCTCCAAGAGATTTGAATGCATTTGTTAAGTCTGATTTGAAACCAGTACCATCTGTTCGATATGTTAAACCATTTCCTTGAACACGACAATTATTTCTTTCATCTACCCCATATTTACATCTTCCAATTCTAAGTGTATCATCTAGTACAAGCCCTATGCCAAATGGTCCTGAAATAACTCTCCCATCAAAAAGAGAATATCTTTTTGCATCAGCTGCCTGTGTTGGCGGCGCTTGTTTTACTGCTGTCTCTCCATCATTATCTTTTCCAACTAACTCAACACCATCAAGATTTGTTCCGTTTGCATTTGTGTCATCTCCGTCACTAATATTTTTTCCACTAAAACCATTATGTGCTAAGTCAAGAATTCCTTTTGCTTCTTCCTGTGTTAATGCAACCACATCACAACTAAAACCAGTCCCTTCATTATCATTTATTGTTGCAGAACCAGATCCTGTTCCATTATTTACCTCTGCTGTAGTTGTTACTGCTGGGACCACTTCCTCAGCTGGAGTTTCTATTAATGGATTTTCATCCGCAAAACTAATTGAATCTGCAGCAAATGCAAAAGCTGGATTGCTTAAAAGAAGGGTAAGGAAAATTATTCCAACAAACATCCCGCGATATACATCATTCATTTTTTCACCACTGTGGAAAAAGTAATATTTAAACCAAGCAAAGCATAGCTTTGCGGGTGTAATAAAATTTCTAATTTTTTTACAATTTCCAATTTTAATTTATTCATAGTGCTCACTAAATATTATTTCACAAAACCATTAATAATGGGGCTGAACTTACTCCTCCGTAAAATATGTAAACAAACAATCCTATTGCTGCCCAACTAAAAATGAACAAAAATAAAATTAAGAAAATTAAACAAGCAACTAGCACTCCAATAAATTCTTTTGAAATCATTGGCCATTCTTTTTTTTCAAGCAAATCAGTTGTGAATGATGATACAAATTCAAAGAACAATAAAAACAATGAAAGAATTAATGTTGCGATTGCAATTCTAACTGCCCCCATTCCAACAAGAATTAAATTTTCAAAAATATCATATTCTATTTCTGGCGCACGATATTCTGAAAGTGCTGCTCCAAGAAAAATAAAATAAATAAATGCTAAAAAAATACAAATAAAAATTATTACAAAGTTTGTAATAAAAATACTTTTCAACCAATCTAGTTTAAGTTTGTCTTCAATTTTTTCTCTTAACCTTGACAAGATTTTTGAACCAATAAATGAAACTATTGCTAATGGAATTAACAAGATTAAGAAGTCATAAAACATTGCAAAAAAGCTAATTATGTCCATACTAAGAAAATACTTATTTTTCATATATTAATCTATCTTTTTTCAAAAAAATAGGGTTAAATCGGTAAATTCTCCCAAGACACAAACAATAAATACTCCTATCACTAAAATGGTGTATGGAATTGGTTTTTTACATACTTGCTTTGCTTGGAAGTAGCTCTCTTGGCTATTCTTTGCTTAGAACTGCTTTTCCAAAAACACAATCTCTTGAGATGATGAATAAAGTTCTTTATGGTTATGCATTAGGAGCTATTGTTGTTGTACCTGCAATGGTCACTGCTTTATTTTTTGGGGCAACAAGTTTCTTTTTAATCTTAGGATTAATGTATGCTTTGTTATTTATTATCTTTATTGCAAAAAGAATTTCGTATAACGAGAATGATGGTGTTAAACTTAAAAAAGAGGAAAAAGTTGAAGTTGCAATTCCAAGAAGAATTTTAACAAAAGAAGAAAAAGAAGGGAGAAGCAATATTATCAAAAAACCAATTAAAGCAAAACAAATAATTAGAAATACTCCTGTTGCTCAAATAAAAATAAAAGAACAGATTTTTAAAGAAAAACAACCTAATGTAATCGCAGAATTGCGAGAGAAAACAACAAAAATTGAAAAAGAAAAAAAGTTAAGTGATAAAGAAGAAGCATTGAAAAAAATGAAATCTTTTGCAAAGCAAATAGACAAAAAGAAGAAAAAGAAAAATAGCAATGAAATTAACGAAGACGAATTAAGTAATTTAGGCGAAGGTTTTTAGAATGGATAAAAAAAATGTCCCACGAAGAATGAAACGATTTTATCGAGAAGGAAAACAACCCCCTGGGGGAGATTATCCACAAGAAAGATATAACCCTAGTTATAATGAAGAAAGTGATTTTGGAAATATCCCTACAATGAGTTATGAAGATCTTGAAAAAAATATTAGTGATGAGAATAAAAAAGAAATACAAAGACTTGAACATGGAGATCTTGAACAAAAATTAGCTCTTTTTGAAGTTGAAAAATTTAAGAAAAAAAATAAGAGACTTCCAAATAAAAAAGAAAGTCAACAAATGGCTGACAATTTATATACTCAATTTAAAGATAATGAAGATTTATCAATGGAAGAAACTCCGCGTGAGGGAAGACGAGGTAGACGAAAGGGTAAAGAAAGAATGCCCCCTTCAAAGAGAAAAAGAATGAATCGTGATCAAGCAATGCAAGATCAAGCAGCTCAAGATGCAGCAATTGCACCTAAGGGAAACATCAAGGATTTATTTGGAAGTGCTAGTGCGAGCGGGGCTGCTAGTAAAAATATTGCTGATGAATTTAAATTAGATCTTGGTGGGGATGAAAAAAGTGATGATCTTGATGAACTGGGAGATCTTGAAAGTGGAGATGATTTTAGTTTAGAATCAATGGATGAAGCACAAACTTGTCCAAGTTGTAATGAAAAGACTGATAAAATTATTTACTGTTCAAAATGCGGAGCAGCTTTTTGTAAAAAATGTGGAAAAGATAAATGCCCAAAATGTGGTGTAGCTGTTAAGAACTAATACAACCATCATTGTCACAACGCATTATTGAAGAACAATTAAAATCATTTCCGCCAGGGGTTGTTTTTGGATCTAAATCTTTTATTACTGGAAGATCCTTTGACACCCACACATCAAGTCCTATTATGAATGGTCTTCCAAGACTATCTGTAACATCAGGATCTAAAAAAGAAATTTTTCCTTTTGATTG
>JABHJM010000082.1 GCA_018691995.1 Candidatus Iainarchaeum sp. | reverse complement strand
CTATTTCTGGAGTAACAACTGCTACTAGTGCATAATTTAATGCACCTCCAACAATTGCAATTAAAGAAGCAAGCCCTAGTCCAATAAGAATTCCTATAATTCCACCAATTAATCCAATGAATGCTGCTTCGAGGAGAAATATTGTTAGTACTTTTGTGTTGCTAGCTCCAATTGCTTTGTATAGTCCTATTTCTTTTGTTCGCTCCATAACGGAAGTGACCATTGCGTTCATGATTCCAATTCCGCCAACAATCAAACTGATTCCTGCAATCCCCATAATAAAAATAGTAATAACTCCAAGGAGCAAATTTACTTGTTCAAGTATTTCATCAGTAGTATAAACAATTACACTTCCCTCGCCATATTTGTTTTCAAAATAATCTTTGATATCATCAGAAGTTTCATCAATACTTTCTTTATCCAGTGCAGTAACAAAAATAATGCTTGGTTCGGTTGTACTTGTTATTCTTTGAAGACCATCAAGTGACATAAAAACACTATTCCCAGTATCTGGTCCTCCTCCAAATGATTGTGCTTGGGGCGCTAGTATTCCAATTACTTTGTAAGGTTCTCCATTTACAAGAATTTGTTTACGTACATTTATTTTTTTTTCAAAATAATTATTTGCAATTTCATTTCCAATCAAAATAGCAGTTGATTCATTTCTTTCAAAATCGCGTCCTTCACTAACATCAAAAAAACCAGTATCGTCAAATATTTCTGCATCCTCAGCACTCGTTGCACTTATGGAAACACTTATTTTTTCTCCATTAAATTCCATTACTGCGGACTCGGAATAAATAGGGGCAACATTATCAACTCCACTAATTCCTTTTAATCTGTCAATATCATTATCAGTTAGAGTTGTTCTAATATTTTGTATTCCGGCAGGTATGACAAGAATTGTTTCTGCTCCAAGAGAATCTAGTTGTTGTTCCACTGCAACTCCAAGCCCTGCTCCAATAGAAACCATGCTTACAATTGCTGCAATTCCAATTACTACTCCAATAAGTGTTAAAAAAGTTCTAAGTCCTTCTCGTCTGAGATTTTTTATTGATTCACTAACTAAGTCAATTGGCATTTATCTCACAATTCCTTTTATAAAATTAAATTATAATTGAGTAGTTACTTTTTTTCCACTTACAATTTTTCCATCTTTTAGAATTATTTGTTTTTGAGCTTTTCTTCCAATACTAGCATCGTGGGTAACAACAATCAATGTTTTTCCTTCTTTTTTATGTAAGTCATTTAATATTTCCATCACAAGTTTTCCTGATTTTGAATCAAGGTTTCCTGTTGGTTCATCTGCAACAATAATGTTTGGTTCCATTGCAAGTGCACGAGCAATTGCAACCCTTTGTTTTTGTCCACCTGACATTTGATTTGGACGATTATACATCCGATCAGTTAATTCTACTTGTTCAAGAAGTTTTTTTGCTCTTTGTTTTCGTTCGCTTCTTGGCACACCATTAATCCACATTGGAGCCATTACATTTTCAAGAGCATTAAGTTTTGGAAGTAGGTTAAATGTTTGAAAAACAAAACCAATTTTTTTCCCACGAAAAGATGCCAATTCAGCATTACTCATTTTTGTAGTTTCCCGCCCTTCAATAAACACTTTTCCATTCGAGGGTCTCATCATAGTAGTCATAACATCAAGAAGAGTTGTTTTTCCGCTTCCAGAAGGGCCCATTATAGAAACATAGTCTCCTTTGTTAATTTCAAAGCTAACTCCATCAAGTGCAGGGATGTCTATTCCATCAAGTTCATAGATTTTAGAAATTTTATCTAAACGAACAACTTCATTTTTTACCATTATCACTCACTTTATTCCAATAATAGATCGATTACTCTCCTAAATTCTGCTTCTTCTTTTACAAGATCATCTTCTGCTTCAAATGGATTTCCTATTCGTTCATATTTGCATCCAAAATCAAATTTTGGAACAAATCCTTTTTCATTATTTGAACGGAAAATGTTTGATTCTTCAATTGGAAATTCTCCTTCGAACTCGTCTGTCAGAGTGTCATCTCCAAGATCAACTTCCCAATGCATTCCAACAATTTTTCCTGCATCTACGTATTCGCTTACAACACGCTCATAAGCTTCTCCAACCCATTTACAATGTGGACAAGTGGTTGTTGAATAAAGTCTCACAATAGGTTTACCATCAATTTTACACACTTCATTTCCATTATCTTTGAATTCAGAAGTTAGTTTTGTATCCTCTATACAGCCAAGAAATAGTAATGAGGCTGAAATTAAAATTATTAAAAAAATCATCTTTTTCATAAGTAACACCCGAACAAATAATGTTCTATTTCCTTAAATACTTATGTGATAAAAGAAAGCGCTATTATCTTGGATTAGGTGTTTACCTAACAAAAGAAAACCCTTTTTATAAAGTAAAAGCACTTATATTTGCAATGAATGAATATAAATTTTGAGGTGGAAAAATGAATAAAAAAAATATGAAAATTATTGGTGTTGTGCTAGTAGCAATAATATTAGTTTCAACACTATCTTTTTTGTTAACTCCACAAGGAGAGGCAGATAGTTTACAAAAATTCTCAAATTATAATGAACTAAAAGCTTCTTTTGAGAGTGCAAGAAATCAAGGAAGATATGGGAGTGGATTTCCATTTCTTGACATGTTAGTTGGTGGAGTAATGACCACTAATATGGTGCAAGAAAGTGCAGCAGCGGATGGAGCTGCCAAAGGAGGTTCAGATGATTATTCAACCACAAATGTACAAGTACAAGGAGTGGACGAAGCAGACATTGTAAAAAATGATGGAAAGTATGCTTATGTAATAAGTGGAAATAAAAGTTTCATTGTTGATGCATATCCTGCAGATGAAATGAATATTGTTTCAACTTTTTCTTTTGAAGAAGGAGAAAATCCAATAGAACTTTTCATAAAAGATGACAAATTACTAATGTTTACAAGTAGTGGGTATAATTACTATGCGTATGCAGAAAGCAAATGTGTTGATGGAGCAAAATGTGTTCCTGAATTTGGTTATCGTGGAATAGTTTCTGCAAAAATATACAATATTTTAGATAGAGCAAATCCAATTCTTGAAAAAGATGTAGAACTTGAAGGAAGTTATGTTTCTTCAAGATTAATTGGAGATAATGCATACTATGTTGTAAATGCATATCCAAGGTATGAACCATACTGGGATGGAAACAACTATATGTATGATTCAAACGATCCAATTATACCACTTCAAAGAGTTGATGGAAGTGTTTCAAAAATTGGAGAAGCAAACGAAATTGGTTATATTCCAGGAGTTCCAGCACAAAAGTTTGTAACAGTTGCTGCTCTTAACCTTGAATCAAAACAATTCAACAAAGAAATTGTAGCAGCTTCAGGACAAAGTGTTTATGCATCGGCTGAAAATTTGTATTTAGCTGAAAGAATTTACAATAGAGTAATTCCAATGCCAATAGTTGGCACTGCATTTAGTAGTAATTGGAACAATACAGAAAAAACTTCAATTGCAAAATTCAAACTTGATAATGGAAATGTAAATTTTGTTGCAGAAGGTGCAGTTCCAGGAAGAATATTAAATCAATTCTCAATGGATGAACATAAAGGAAATTTTAGAATTGCAACAACAGTTGGATGGAATGGATATAATAATGTGTACATTTTAGGAAATGATATGAATCTAATTGGGGCACTAGAAGGTTTAGCTCCAGGTGAGAGTATTTATTCATCAAGATTTATGGGAGACAAGGGGTATATTGTAACTTTCAAAAAAGTTGATCCTTTATTTGTCCTTGATCTAAGCGATCCAACAAATCCAAACGTACTTGGAAAATTAAAGATTCCAGGATATAGTGATTATTTGCATCCAATTGATGAGACACATTTAATTGGACTTGGAAAAGACAGCATTGAATCAAAAAGTGGAAACTTTGCATGGTACCAAGGAATCAAAATGGCAATCTTTGATGTGTCAGATGTAAATAATCCAATCGAACTTCATAAAACAATTATTGGAGATCGTGGAACAGAAAGTTTTGCATTACACAATCACAAAGCATTCCTGTTTGACAAAGAAAAAGAATTACTTGTAATTCCAGTTACCTTAGCTGAAATTTCTGATTCGGACAAACAAAAAACTGATGAAGAAGTTGGCAGGTGGCCAAATTATGGAGAGTACACTTTCCAAGGTGCAATGGTATTCAATGTAAATCTAGAAAATGGGTTTAGTGAGAGAGGAAGAATAACTCATGTAACTGATGAAGAAGAACTAAAAAGAGGTTACTATTACGCAAGCCAATCAATGGTAAAACGTGCGTTCTATATTAGTAATAACTTATATTCTTTTTCAGATGCAACACTAAAAGCAAACAATTTGAATACGCTTGCTGCAATTAGTGAAGTTAGTTTTCCAATAACTAAAAACAATTATGGATATCCTGAAGAAGTATTCATACAATAAAATTAACGCTCCTCAATTGAGGAGCATTTTCTTTTTTTTAATAATTAGTTTTTTTATTTACCTGCGATTTTTTTCTTTTTAATATAAACCCAGATTGCTTTTGTCATTTCGCTTGGTGCAAGATCTTTCTTTCCAAATACATCTTCCATTGTTTCGTCGCATCCTTTAAAATTAATGCTGTACCCACCAAATGCTTTTTTTGCTGCCATATTATCACCCCTTGTAATTTTTGTAATTCTATAAGTACAAAATGTCTGTACTATATAAAGCTTTGTCAATTTCTAGAGGTAAACTTGGATTTTTTCTATTTTTCTTTCCAAATATCATTAGTTTCTATTGAAGTAAATTTTTCATTTTCTTGAATAAGTTTTATTTCCATAACTCTAAATTTTCCTTTGCAGGCGATTTTTATTGCCTCGGGCACATCAGGAAATAAATTTTTTTGTGATAAAATTTTTTCTTTGGTTGCCCATTGATAAGTTCCTTCTCTACTTTCGCAAATTAATTTTCCATTAACATCATCAAATAAAACAAAAAATTGTGTCATATGTCCAAATATTTTTTTATCATTTATTGTTAAACAATTTTGAACAGCAATAATTTTTCCTTCGCCATTAAGGCCGGTTTCTTCAAGTAATTCTCTTTTAGCAGAAGCAAGTATTTCTTCACCGTATTCAACTTTTGCACCGGGAAAACCCCAATTATTATAATAGGGTTCTTTTAGTCGATGATACAAGATATATTTTTCTCCTTTTTTAATAATTAAAAGTAGGGCAACATAAGGTCGTTTTTTTGATTGGCCTGTTTCTCCACTAACAGTAGTTGCAACACTTTTTCCTTTTAATGTTAAAAAGTATCCATCTTCTTTTTTTTCAATTAGTTCTTCACTTTCCATTTTTTTTAAATAATAGGTAAATTTATTACTTTCAATTTGTTTATCCCATAGATCAGAAAAACTACTTCCTGGAAAATGCATTAGAGTTTTAAAAATCTTATTTACCTCAGTAATTTCTTCCTCTTCTTGCACTAAACTTATTTTGCTCATAATAAAAATATGCAAAATTAGATTTTAAAGGAGCTATGTCAATTTTATTTGACAAAAAGGCTTCTAGAAAAGCTTAATAATGAAAAATCATTATCTATAACTATGAGAAAATTATTAATACTTACAGTTTTATTACTGGTTAGTTCTTTTGCGCTAGCAACTGTTGGAACTTGTGGTACTTTACCAGGATATGTTTCAGATGGTTTCACTTGGGATGATGATTGTGGGAGACAAGCATATGTTTGTTCTAATAATTACACTCTAAGCAATTATGCTGAAACTAGAAATGGGAATTGGGTCTATCACGCGTATGATATTCGTGATAAAATCCAAATAGAGATTTCTGGAGAATGTGGGGAGTCAATGAGAGCAAATTTTTCTATTCCTGCAAAATATCGAAATTGTGAAATTGGAAGTGCTGATTTTTGGTTTAAAGGGAATGATGGAGTAGCATTTTTAAAATCACAAAATATTAATTCGATTACAAGTGTTAATTCTAATTTGATAAAAGATTGGGCTAATAATGATAATGGAAAAAATTGTTATTCTTCAATATTACAAAATTTTGGAAAAGGTGGGGAATCAGCTCATACAGCATATGGGAGTGATAGTTACAATTGTTCAGGGTCATTTTTATCAGTGTATAATTCTGGAGTAAATAATTATTCAGTTATGTTAAAAAATTCTCAAGATGGGAGTAATAAATTATATGGGACTATTGGAATTTGGTATAAAGAAACTACTGAGGATGGTAACCCCAATGCTTGCGATGGTATGGATAATGATTGTGATGGTCAAATAGACGAAGGACTTAAAACAACTTTTTACAAAGATATGGATGGGGATGGTTTTGGTGATCCTCTACAATCAACAACTGCATGTTCTGCCCCAAGTGAATATGTAACTAATAACCAAGATTGTGATGATACTGATAATGCTCGTTACCCAGGAAACACAGAAATCTCAGATGATAAAGATAACGATTGTGATAACCTAATTGATGAAGAAGTAGACACACAACTTAGCACTTGTGCTAGCAGTAAACCAAGTAATTCAGAGTATAATTATGGAAGTACAAATGGACAATTT
>JABHJM010000081.1 GCA_018691995.1 Candidatus Iainarchaeum sp. | reverse complement strand
TCTTTATCATTTGTAATAATTGATAATGAAATCATTTGTTCGTTTTCGGAGGTAGTGCTCACCGAGCTGATAAGATTTTTATTTTCGGGATAAAGATAATTAAATTGTTTTTGTTCTTGTTCAGTCATTTGTTCTAAAGGTAATGAGAAAACCAGCCCTAAAAATAGTAATAAAAATAAACAAATGATTATTCTTTTCATTAAAAAAGTAGGGTTCTTATAGTTATAAATATTTCTTTTATTTGATTGAGAGTTTTATTTCAAGCCCATCCATTGCAGTGCCTTTAGTTAATTTTCCACTAATTGGTTTACGTCCGCCAGTAAAAACATTTAAACTTCCCCAAAGATCATCTCCGCCAAATTTGAATAATCCGCTAGCTCGAATAAGTTCTGTTTCACGAATTTCAAATTCATTATATTTGCCTTTTTCCATATTTGTTATGGTTGCTTCTTCTACACTTCCATTAATATCTTCAACAGTAGCTTCCATTATTTTGTTTTCTTTCATTCCTTCTTCAATTGATTTGATAATTGAATCTCCTTCTTCAAGAACTAGTTTTAATATTTTTTTTTCTACTCTTTTCACTTTTCCATGATCAATAATGTCATCAAATCTAGTCATCTAACTCACTTAAACATTACGCTCATCCAACTATATTAATCTTCGCAAATTTCTTCTAAAATATATTCTCTTTTTCCAAGTCCAATCTCTTCTGCGTATTCGAGGGCGTGGTCTCCACGAAATAATTTTTTGTTTTCTTCTTTTCGTATAATATCAAGACAAGCCGCATCAAGAGCTACAGGGTCATTGCTTGCAAGTATTCCAACATCTTTTGCAATAGTCTCCATTACTTCTCCAGCACAATCACATCTTGGAGTAATATTAAATGCAAAGTTAATGTAGGCTACGTTTTTCCCTTTTTGTGCTGCCAAAGCATATTCATCTAATTTTTCATAAAATGTTTTTGGTCTGGTACTAGCCCAATTGATTTTTACTGCAGCATGTGGGCATACAGCAATACATGTGGCACAACCAACACATTTTTTCTTATCAATGTGGGGGATTTTACTAATAATGCATGCATCAGTGGGGCAATTTTCTACACAAGTATTACATTTCTTACAAGCAATTGGGTTAATGAAAGGTTTTGAATTAGCGTGCATATCAAGTTTTCCTCCTCTTGAAGCACAACCCATTGCAAGTTGTTTTATTGCCCCTCCAAAACCTGCTAAGATATGTCCTTTGAAATGAGCTATCACAAGCATTTGATTGGTATTAGCAATTAGTTTTCCAATTTTACATTTTTGGAAATGTTTTTTATTAATTTCTACAAATTCTCTTTCTTCTCCATGGTCTCCATCAGCGATTTTTATTGGAATCATTGTAAATCCATGTTCTTTTGCTAGTTTGATATGTTTATCACGAGTCATCCTTTCTCCTCGATACAAAACATTTGTGTCAGTAAAAAATGGTTCACAGTTATTTTCTGCAAGGTATGATATGATTCCTTCATAATTTTCTGGTTTGATATAAGTAACATTTCCTTTTTCTCCAAAGTGAACTTTGAGTGGGATGCTTCCACTAAAACCAGGATCAACTTTCTTAAGTAGCTTTTTTGACATTTCATTTATCTTTTTGGTTTTTTGATAAGAATTAATTTTTGCAAGGTAAACGATTGGTTTTTCCATAAGGATTTTCTAGTTGAAAGAATTAATAAAGATTATTTTTTTGTTTTTTCTTCACTTTTGTATTCAAGATATGAATAAACAAAGAGATATGCTACTGAGGCAATTACTGGAATTAAAATAAACCAAAATGCGAATTTTGGAATAATTAAACCAAAGAAACAAATTATTCCACTTATTTTCAATGCAGTTCTTCCTTTGTCATGTGTTTTATCCCATACAGCTTCGCTTGCAAGAGTCCAAGGAGTTCGTATTCCGATCATATAATTTTTTTTAGTGTGTCCAACTAAGATTCCTGCAAAGAAAAAGATTACTCCGATTGCTGGACTAATAAGTTGCCCCATGTTAAATTCATAACCAAGATTTGCAATAATGGTTATTGCATGGATGTATAAAAGAAAACCAAGCATTACAAGAACAAATAAATTATAATATCTAATAAACTCCTGAATATTTTTCCTTAGAGGGTCAATCATTGGAACAACAAGCAAAACTGCACTAATTATT
>JABHJM010000084.1 GCA_018691995.1 Candidatus Iainarchaeum sp. | reverse complement strand
TGTTGTATTGAATGAAAATCCTCCAGAAATTATTGGGAGCAAAACAAAAAGAATTGCTACAGCAACAATTGCCGCAATCATTAATTCAAAAACACTAAATGCTTGTCCTCTTTGGTCCATATTATAACCTCCTTTTTGTTTTAATTTATTAAACTAGAAAGGCTGGAAGTACTATTTAAACCTTACAGATTTAAAATTTCGAATTTTGGACTATGGGCTCTCTGGAACATCAAGTTTTTTTCCAAAAGAAATGATACACTTCATATCACAACACTCTTGATCATCAATGGGACAACCACTTCCCTCTGGATTACATTGGGCATAAACATTGGTTTCGACCACATTAGCAAAAGTCACAGTACTAGCCTCACCTTCCCCACCAATTATTTTAGCAGAAACTAACCTTGATTGGAACTCAAAACACCCTTCAAAAATATTTGTTTTATTTCGAATTGAAATTGTATTAAATCCACCTGGAGTGAACAACAAATTTTTTTCTACAAACACTTTTCCATTTGGAGAATTAGTGGCTGACTCTACTAATGAATAAAACTTATCATTTGCAGCTTGAACTCTTAAAGCTTGAAAGTATGAGAGTGCTGAAATAATTATTAATAAAATTGCAAGTCCTATTATCCCATCGATCATTAAACGAAAAACTGCCCCTGATTGAGCACGAGTTTCAAGCGAAAATGGATGAATAACATTTTCTCCAACAGTTCTTTTTTTTAATTTAAATTTTTTCATAATATCACAATAACGCACTAATCATCATATTTGCCCCAATAGCAGTCACAACAAAAATAGTTACTGCGATTGGAAGAGTTTTTGCTAAATTTATTTTGAATAATAAATCATTATCTTCTTGAACTTTTGTTGTGAAATACATCATAATAACAACTATTTCTGCAACATAAATTGAAACAATTATTAAAAACATTAGTGGGGTTGCAAATGACATGAACCCTTCAACAGTTAGACTAAACATATCGCTTACCCCTGCTCCTCCTGTAGAAGAAATTGCTTCGTTAATACTTGCATTTGCCCCCTCTTGAACTGTTGGGTCTGCAACAATTCCTGCTAACGTATTCATTACAATTTTTTGCAAAGCCACTGTAATTCCAAGAACAATTGGTCCGATAAAAAGAGCCATTGTTGTCATTGTTTGAGCAACATCTGCAACCATTGCCTTTAGGCTTTTGTTTACCTTATCCATATTTTCCATTTGAAGTGAAAGTGACATTAGCGTACGTGAAGCTACTTCTACTCCAAGTGAAACCGAATCAACTAGTAGTTGCATTGCTGTTCTAAGAACCTTTGAAGGAATTCCTTTCATCGAACCATATACAGGATCAAAAATTGCCCCTTCTAATGGTAGCCCCATTAATTCAATATTTTCAACTGTTTTTCCAAACACCCTTCTACTAATTAATAAATCTGGCAAAAAGTCTCGAGCTTGTTTTAATGCATTTTCAACAGGTTTGTTTTCCCCCATTCTTGAAGCTATTATATACATACTTTCTTTGAACTCTTCTTCCATTTGAATAATTTTTAATTGTGCGCGTCTTTTGTAAATATTTAAATGATATAACACGAATGAAATTGAAAAAATTAGAGTTATGATTAAACCAGCCCAAAATAAATATTTGGTTGGATCATTTTCTGTTGAAAAATCAATATACTCTTTTAGAACACGAGTTTTTGCATTTTCTCTTGTTATTCCTTCATTAACATAATTTTTGTATGCGGAGCCACTTTCCCAATCATACCATTCGACAAAATAAATATTAAACGTATTTTTACTAAAATAATCTGCTGGCTTTCCTGCTTCAAGCAAAAGTTTACTAAGATCTTTATCTGCTGGAATTAATTGAACATCTTCAACTAGGTCTGCGTCCTCAATTGCTCCCATGCTTAAGAGTAAACTTTTTGGAGGAAGTCCTTCTGTTGAAAGAACAAATGATAATCCAAGTCCAACAACCATCATTATTACAAAAATAATTCGTAAATCAACACTTCCACTTTTTAGTTTCATGTGCCATTTTTTTGGTAGACCTTCAAAACCATTTGGAATAACTGGAGGTTCGTATGTTGGAGGTCTTTGTTTTACAACTTTTTTTGCAAAAGTGAATGCAATAAAAGGAATTCCAAAACAATAAATTCCTGCTAAGAGAAATGGATTTGCTAACGGGGTGTTTGAAAATGCGGAACCAATTGGAAGAATTATTATTAAAATAAGTGGAAGTAAAACTCCCATGTAAAAAAGCATAACACTTGGTTGATTTAGGCTTCTTGCATAATCTTCCATTTTTCCTTTTACTCCTTCAAGTACTTCAAGCATTGTTTTGTCAAGGAGTTGATAACGATGTGATTCACTTGGCTCCATAACAGAAGCTCTTACTTTCATTAATGCTTCTTTCATTTCATCAGAATATTTTCCCCACCTATAAGCTAGAGCATCAAGTCCTTCACTTATTGAATTATACATTCCAATTTGAAAATCCCAAATAAGTCTTTTGAATTCTTTTGCAATTTTTCCTCTTCCATGCTTTGCTGAGAACTCAATTGCTTTTTCAAGATTTGGAACTAACTTCATTGACATTATCATATAACCAATCATTTCAGGAACATAGGTTAGTGCTTTATTTTTTTCATCATTTGCAAGACCAAGTGGAATTGAATATATATAATATGTGAAAGCTCCAACCAAACCCATTATTACAACTGAAAGAACCATGAACATGTTTAGTGCCATGTCATATGCAAACATTCTTGAAAGAAAGGCCCCTCCAATCATTGCTCCTGTATCAAACTCCCCTATGGAAAGTCCAATTCCAAAAATATAAAAAATTGCAATAAAAATTATTGCTGGGATTCCTCCAAGTATTGCAGTCCCCTTTACTCCGGCTGCAAAGTCTCCAGCACTAAGTTTCCAACCTAAAAATTTTACTGCATCATCAACCTTAGTTGAATAAATTTTTCCTGGATTTTTTGCCATTCCTGGAAAGCGTTTTCTCATTTTTCTACAATAAGTAACATACCAATGATCTTTTTCTCTTCCAAGAACTGTTTCACTGTCTTCCACATCAAATGCTTCTCCAAGAGCAGTGATATTTCTGTATAATTGTCCTGGGGAAGAAGCTATTCCGCTCCTTCTTGGCGCTTTTTTGCGTGGCATAACATTACAAAGACATTTTCCTATATAATAGTCTTTCTGTAAGTGAATTTAGTTTTGAAATCAAGAGGAAAATAATATATACTATAAAGAACTCTTGATGAATATTAAGGGTTTAAAAAAATGAAAAATAAAATTACTACAAAAGGTTCTGCTCCCCTAAATACAATGCCACTTTTTATTGGAATAATTTTAATAATAATAATTGTTGTTATTGCTTTGGTAATAGTTGTGGTTTTGCCAATATTTAGTTCTAATGAAATTGATTTTGATAAAACTAATGATTTTGATTGTCCAAGTGTTGATGATCTAAAAGTTTTTGAAAAAATAGCTTTGCTTGCAAATGGAGAAGGATATGATTCAAATATTTCAAATGGAAATGCAAAATTTATTCAAATTTATTCAACTGGAAACTTAATTGAAGTTGCACAAAACGCATTTTTAGATGAAGAAAACTCAGAACAAAAAATTGCATCTGTTTTAAGTGAAAAGGGAGTTAGTGCTATTGCTTTGTCAAACCCTTCTGTTAAAATGAAAAGTGAAATTAAAAAAGCAGGAATAAATTGTTATAGCGTGAGTGGACCAATATTTGAATTATTTGGAAATAAATTAGAAGAAATAAATGATCCAAATGCTTATTGCAAAAAACTTGATGAGTTTGATTTAATTATTGATACAAAAGTTGCTGTGTCAACAGATGCTCTTGGAAATTACTCAGTTATTTCTCCAAAAAATGCACTAACTCCATATTTTAACATTTATGAAGAAGGAAAAATAATCGAAACAATTACTAATACTGCAATGTATTCAATTAATCCTGAAAAAGAAGTTGCTACATTGCTACATAATAAAGGTGTTGAAACAATTGTTGTTGGAATAAGCAATCCAGAATTTGAAGTCGAACTTGAAAAAAATGGAATTACTTGTTACAAAACAAGCAAAATAAGTATTATCGTTCCTGAATAAAAAAAAATAATTTTTTTCAAAAAAAACTTTTATATACTAGAACCACTTTAGTATAACATGGAAATAGATAGAGATATTCCAATTGGGAATTCAAAAACTAATTTATCAAACGCGGGAAAAAAATCAATACCAAAAAAACCAATTTTCATCGGAATAGGGATAATAATTATTATCGCAATCATTGCTCTCTTAGTAATGTTTGTTTTACCAACACTTGATTTTACACCAGTGATAGTTGATGATACAAATGATGATACTTCAACAGGGCCAGTAGAACTTATTTGTGAAAAAAGACTCAACTTAAACTTAGGCGGAGTAGTTGCAGTATTTGCTAATGGAGAAACAAAAAACACTTTAATTTCAGGAAAAGGAACTAAAACTCCTTACATACAATTATATGAAAATAAAGTTCTAATCGAAACAATTACTAATCCTTACATTGACACAAATGATGCAGAAGATGAAATCGTAGCATTACTTAAAGAGAAAAATGTTAGCAATGTTTCTTTAGCGGGAGCTAGTCAAGAACTAATAAAAGAATTTAATGAAAACAATTTGAAATGTTATGAAATGGGTGGAGAAATAGCAGCCTTCGTAGGATATGATCTTCCTCCAGAAGACATTAGTTATTGCAAAAAATATGAAGATCAGAACTTAATGGGAAAAGTTGCTCTTGGCTCCCAAAAAGAAATTGATTTTTCACTAATTTCAGGAAAAGGACCCCAAGCAAAAAATTTGTTAATTTATGAAGACAAAAACTTTATCGGACCAATAAGTAACACTGCAAGTGACATTAACCTAGAAGATCCAACAAATGCTCTTGACGATGTTGAAAATGATTTTATTTCATTGATTCAAACAGAAGGGATAGAAATAATTATTCTTGCGTCTTTTGGAGAAACCCTTGAAACAAAATTAAATGATAATAATATTATTTGTTATGAAGCTGGTGGAGAAATCAAAAGCTTCATGAAATAAAATTTCACAAATATATATATATATGAGAAGCGTGTAATAATAAAAGAAAAAACGGTGTTGCTTATGAAAAAAGAAATTAAAGAACAAAAAGACCCATTCTTAGTCGATGAAAAAAAAAGATCTAACTTAAAGAAAGCACTACTAGGCGGAGCTGCAATCGGAGCAGGAGTAATTGGACTCTCAGGAATGGCAAACGCAGACATCATACTTAAATCAGGCGGAAACACAAAAACACTCTCAAACATTGTATCTGATGCAACATCATTAGTAGGAGCGGGTACTGGATCCGGTTCAACAATAAGATGTAGTAATGTAAACACTGCTTGTGGAGTTTATGCAACAGCATTCGGGGCAGAAAATACAGCCTCTGGAACATGTGATACCGCAGTAGGAGCATGCAACACTGCTGCAGGTAGTTCTGACAACAGTGCATTTGGATCATACAACACTGTTTGTGGAGGATGTGCAACAGGGATAGGAAATTCAAACACAGCATGTAGATTATCAACAGCAGTAGGTTTTGGAAATAGTGCATCAGGATATCCCTCAACATCTGTTGGACACTTAAATCAAGCATCTGACAATTGGTCAACAGCAGTAGGAAATACAAATTATGCTACGGGATGTTATTCGAGCGCACTTGGAGTTTATACCTGTGCCAGTGGAATTGAATCTTCTGCATCAGGATACCTTAATTGTGCTACTGGAGACGACTCTTCTGCTTTTGGAGCATGCAACACAGCTTGCGGAAGTTACTCAACTGCAATTGGAGCATGTAATCTTGCATCAGGAAATAACTCGACCGCAGTAGGATATACTAACAAAGCAACAGGATGTTGTACAGTTGCAGTTGGAAGAAGCAATTGTAGCAGCAGTTGGGATGGATCAGCAGTAGGAGTTTGTAACTTTGCTACAGGGTCAACAAGAGCTTCAGCAATTGGATTTTATAATAAGGCCTGTGGAGATATTTCAACAGCCTCAGGTTATAATAATACAGCAAGCGGATTATGTTCAGTAGCAATGGGACACGGTAATTTAGCGAGCTGTGCTAATACCATTGCAATCGGAGAAGCCAATAGAGCAACTGGAATCACTGCAACAGCAATGGGATATCTAAATTGTTCAACTGGCATGTTCAATGCAGCAGTAGGATATGCAAACAAAGCTCTTTGTGATGGCGCAAGCGCAATAGGATCTGGATGTTACAATGGAATGGGTCATTGTTATAACTCAGCTTATGGTTGTCAATCAACAGCAGTAGGATATCTTAACTGTGCCATACCCCAAAGTTCAACCGCGGTGGGATGGAAGAATTGTGCAGGCAGTATGTCTTATGGAGACACAGCAGTAGGATACTGCAATAAAGTTAGTGGTGACTTTGGATCAACCTCAGTAGGATACGGAAACTCTGCTTCAGGAGATTACTCTTCTGCACTGGGATATAGTAATTGTATTGGTTCTAATAATTCCTGTTCAACAGCAGTTGGTTATATGAATACAACCTCTGTGTCCAACTCACACCTATTTGGAAGCTGCCTAATGGGAATGTACGATGGAGTAACAATAGGCACATGCTCAACATACATAAACATAAGAGGAAATGGCTGTTACTATTATAGCTCAGGAAACACAGGAAATGCTTGCTTCTCAATGGGTTGCCTAGTCGTTGACATGTCAGACGAACGACTTAAAAATATTAATGGAGATTATTGTGAGGGTGGATGTGCAATACAACAAATCCAACCAATAAAATACCAATGGAAAGACAGACCACAAGACACAAGAGAAAAAGTAGGATTCAGCGCACAAAACGTACAAACAGTACTACCGGAAGCAGTAACAGAACAACCTAATGGTTATTTAGGTTTAGTAGATAGACCAATAATAGCTTCATTAGTTAATGCGGTTAAAGAATTACAACAAAGAGTAAAAGAACTTGAAAGCGCTCAAGTTTAATTAATACTCTTTTTATTCTTTTCACTAGAAAAATAATTTATGAAAAAGAAAAATGCTTATTTTCCTGCGTATGGTTCACAACTAAATCTTGGAACAATAAAAGAAACAATAAAAAATTCTTTTCCTGAATATGACGTAAAATTTTTAGAAAAACATTTTTGGAGACCCTTGCTAGTTGATGATAAACACAAATTTGTCTATGTTCCAATATCAAAAAATGCTTGTACAAGCATAAAAAATTGGTATGCTAAATTACAAGGAGATAAAGAGTACACATTTGAAAAAAGTGCTGATTTTCACACAAAACAAGGAACAAAATATAACAAAATATTTTATGAAAATTATTTTAAATTTGCAATTGTTAGAAATCCATGGGAAAGATTGCTATCAGCCTATAAATTCAAATTTTTAAAGAAAAAAGATTCCCCTGTCCCAAAAATAAACAAAAAAATTAATGGAAATGAGAAGAAAACAATTAGCTTTGAACAATTTGTAAAATATGTATGCCACAGCAAAGATAAACAATGCGATGTACACTGGCAACCACAAGTAAACTTTTTAGATGACATAAAAATTGATTATTTAGGTAGAATGGAAACGCTTGAAAAAGATTTAAAAGAAATATCAAAAAAAATCGGAGTAAAAATAGAAATAGGAAAACTAAATGCTTCAAATAAATATGATTTAAATGATCATTATACTCCTTTGCTCGCAAAAAAAGTTGAGGAAAGATACAAAAAAGATATTAAAGAATTTGGTTACAGTTTAGAAGAAACATTTGAATGAGTGGAAATTTAAATGTTTTCAAGAAGAATTTGATAGGTTGGGAGAAAAATGGCAAAAAACAAAGAAACAAAAGAAGAAGAAAAACCGTATGTAATATTTACTATTTCTGGAGGAATTGGAAAAAATATTATGGCAACAGCTGTAATAAAATCAATCAAAAAGAAGTACAATAACCATAATTTAGTAATAATCACTGCTTGGCCAGATGTCTTCTTAAATAATCCAAATGTTTATCGAGTATTTAGATTTGGAAATACCCCCTATTTCATGGAAGATTACATAAAAGATGATACAATAATTTTCCAAATAGACCCTTATCACCACGATTCTTTTATCCATAAGAAAAAACATTTAATTGAAGCTTGGTGCGACACATATAATTTAGAATGTGTTTCAAAAGAACCAGAAATTTTTCTTACACCAAGAGAAAAGCAATTTGTTAAAAACAAATTTAACAGAAACAAGCCCCTATTTGTAATACAAACAAATGGCGGAGTAGGCGGACCAAATCAATTAAAGTATTCTTGGAGCAGAGATATCCCACTAAACCAAGCACAAACAGTTGTTGATGAAATGAACAAAACTCATCACGTAATGCATATTAGAAAACCAGACCAATTAGCATTAAACAACTGTGAACCTGTTAGCGTATCTCTTCGAGAATTATTTGGACTAATTGCTATTAGTGACAAGCGATTATTTAATGAAAGTTTTGGATATCATTGTGCTGCAGCATTTAAATTGCCAAGTACTGTTTGTTTTGTTGGAACAAAACCAGAAGTATACTCATACGAGTCAAATACAAACATCATCCCACAAGATGAAAAAATTTTTATTCATACAGTAGATAAATTTATGGAAGACTCTCCATGGGCAGGAGAAAAATTATATGAATGTCCTTATGAAGTAGAAAAATTATTTAGCATTACAAGCATTGTTGAAGCAATAAAAAAACAACCAGAGAATAAAGAAGCTCCAAAACCAACACAAGCAGTAATGGAAAGAGAAAATCTTGCTAATATGCAATCTTCAGATTCATTAAGAAGCCAGAATATTGGTGTTGCTGGTTTACAAGCAACAAATCCAATACAATCAACTGTTAGTCCTGATGGCTCTCCTTCAAATACTATTGGAAATTTTGTAGACAATTATTTTGACAAAATATATGTAATAAATATGGATAAAAGAAAAGATCGCTGGGAACAAGTGCAAGAACAACTTGCGAGCTCTAATATAACAAAGTTTGAAAGAATGAGCGGAGTGGCGCTAACAGATAAAGAACTTGCAAAAATTCCGAAAGAAGAATATGAAAATTTCAATGGATTAAAAGTAATAAAAAAAGAGGATAAAGATCTAAAAGAAACTTATATCAAGGGAGCTATAGGCTGTAGAAGATCACACTTGAATTGTATAAAAGATGCAAAAGAAAAAGGATACTACAAAATACTTATCCTAGAAGATGATGTAATAATCAATCCGCAAATAAATGAGAACTTATTTCAGGTAATGCAACAAATTGGAGATGGGTGGCAGTTGCTTTATTTAGGAGGAGACTATTGGGAAAATAATTCAATTTATCAAACATCAAGTTATGCACTAGACGGAATTGTTTTTGATAAAATAATTGATGAAATGGAAAAAAGTGGTTCAGAAACAGACTTTTTCTATGTTGAAAAAATACAAAAAAATGTTGTTATGAGAAAAGTAGTTCCTCCCCTAATAATACAAAGAAAAGAAGATTCTGATATTCCAACTCAAAAAACTAAAAAAAAAACTCTCCAAGCATAAGCATGACCTCTCCTGAAGGCCCTATTTACAAAAATCAAAACACAAAATTTTCAAAAGAAATAATTCCTCTGCTTAGTAAAAATGAAATAGAAAATAACTTCAATGATAAAAGAAAAAATTTAATGGCACTAACAGCAGGAAGTTATGGAAAAAAGTATATTCAAAAAATAATTGAAAAATTTGGACATAAAGATTTCGATTACTTGATTTTTGTTTATGATGACACAACATATAATGAAAAAATATTTGAGAAGTGTGAAATAATTTATGAAAAGAAATTAAAATGGGAATATGCAAAAAAATATTTAACAAAAACAAAATGCGAAAAATACAAATACGTTTTCTTTTGGGATGAAGATATTGATGTGTTAGATCTTGATTATAAAAATGTAATAAGAATAATGGATATTAATGGCCTAGAACTTGCACAACCAGCAATGTCAGACGATTCATATTACTCCTGGGAAATAATGAAAAAACACAATTCTCCGATCGGAAGATTCACTAATTTTGTTGAATGTGGGCCAGCATTAATTTTTTCAACTAACGGGCTTGAAAAATACTTGAAAATAGTTGACACAAAATTAAACAAGTGGGGTTGGGGATATGACATAATTGCATTTGAATTTGGAAAAATAAAAAGAATGGGGATAATTGATTGCGAAGTGATAAAACACACAAGAGAAATAACTTCAATAGAAACTTCTGCTCCAAAAGAAATGTATGATTTATTCAAAAAATATGATAAATTTGAATATGATTTTATAACATATAATAACTTAATAAATTTTTCAAAAGATATTGAAGAAGAATTTAACAAACCAAGTGCTTGGAAAGGACTTGAAACAAAAGTAAGTCCTTTTCTTAAAAATATAAAACCTGTAAAAAGAATTGTTGAAATTGGAGTTGATTATGGGTATAGTTTGTTTCACTTAGCAAAAATGTATCCTGATGCAGAAATAATTGGGATAGATCCGTTTGGGTGGGAAGATCACCTAGATGCAGAAAAATTTGTAGAAAAATACTTGCATAAATATCCAAATATTAAATTAATAAAAAAAACAAGCACAGAAGCAAGAAAAATATTTGACAAAAAAATAGATATTTTACATATTGATGCAGAACACACATATAATGCGGTTACTGAAGATTTTAATTTATTTGCTCCACTTGTCAGAGAAAACGGAATAGTATTGTTCCATGATATTACTTCTTTTCCAAATGATATTGGCAAATTCTTTGAAGAGATTCCTAATGGAACAAAAAATAAAATTATTGAAAATAATGGTCTTGGAATATGGCAAAAAACAAAAAGAAAAAAAGCAAAAATAATTTTGGCAGAATGGGGAAAATATGATTTTAACATAACAAAAAAGTTTAGAGAACTTAGTTTTGACTGTGGACTTAATAGTATTTTTAGCGGAATGAAAAGTTATGACGCCGGAATGGAATTTGAACTAATACTAATTGTAACTGAATGTGAAGAAAAGAAAAAAGAGCAATATGAAAAACTAAAAGAACAATATCCTTTCATAAAAGAAGTATTTTTTAGAGATAACAAGGGTAGAGATATTGGATCGTATAACTTTGGATATAATTATTTGAAAAAACAAAAGTATTATGGAGATATTGTGTTTATGAATTCAGGAACACGCGGACCAAATCGAGATAACTGGCTTCTTGAATACTCTAAATTATTTAATGAACAAGAAAAAATTGGTTTTTGTGGAGTTACATTGAATAGTCACAATGACAATCTGCTAAACGCTCCATTTTTACCACACGTTCAATCATATTTTATTTATACAAATATGGATGTTTTAGGAGATGTTTTTGAAGATGACTTCCCAATGTCAAACTCAACCCCTAACAAAAATAATCCAAACTGGCAAGAAGATTATAAATTAAAATTGATTTTGGAAGGAGAAATTGCAATGAGTCAAAAAGTACTTGAAAAAGGATATGGGATTTGCTCTCGTGCTTTTCCAAATTTCGTTTATCGAAAAGGCAATAATTGGTCAATTCCACTAGGAGACAATAGATACACAAAAGAATTCATTGAAATTACAAATCAAATATAACATGAGAAAATTATTTAATATTTCATGATACCGTTAGTTTTGGAAATAAAGATGAATTTAATTCGAATGGAAAAGGACTAATGCTTGCAATACAAGAATTTTTGAAAAAAAATCCACATTGGGAAGTTTGTGAGGATTTAAAAAATGATAATGGATTAATGATACTTGAAAAGGTGAAAAATAATGCATGAGAATTCAATGAAACTAATGAGAAATTTTGTTAACAATAATCTTGATAAAAGCAAAAAATTAAGCATTCTTGATGTTGGAAGTTATGATATTAATGGATCTTATAAAGAATTATTTGATTGGCCTTGGGACTATACTGGGCTTGACTTAGAAGCAGGAAAAAATGTTGATTTTGTTGCAAAGAGTCTTTATGATTGGGGACTTGATAAAAAATTTGATGTTGTAATCTCAGGACAAACACTAGAACATGTAAAAGATACTCACAAGTGGATTTTAGAAGTCAAAAAGCACGTGAAAAAGAATGGTTTGATTTGTATTATTGCTCCTTGAACTTGGGAAGAACATAAGTGCCCAGTTGATTGTTGGAGAATTATGCCAGATGGTATGAGATTTTTACTTGAAGAAATTGCAGGACTTGAATTATTAGGAATTTACAAAGTTGAACGGGATGTTGTTGGAATAGCTAGAAAAATTGATTCTAGCAAAACAAAGATGGAACAAAATCTGAATATGAGTTTAAAAGAATTAATTAAAAATAATCAAAATGAATCTTTTAAATCAACATATTTTGGTGTACCTGCCATTAAGTCCCCAGCAGACTTTTGGATATATCATGAAATAATATTTGAAGTTAAACCAGATGTAATCATTGAAATAGGAACTAAGCATGGTGGAGGAACACTTGCATATTCTCACCTGCTAAACAATCTTGGCAATAACGGAAGAGTTATTGGTCTTGAAATAGATTCAAATATAGTTGACAAAACGGTTAGAGTACAACCAAACATAACTATTATTGATGGAGATGCTTGTAGTAATTTTGAAAAAGTTAAAAAATTAATAAAGGACACTGATAAAGTTCTAATTATTGAAGATAGTTCTCACACATATGAAAACACTTTAAACGTATTAAACATATTTAGTGGTTTGGTAACAAAAGGAAGTTATTTTATTGTTGAAGATAGTAATTGTTGGCACGGATTAGATCATGGGCCATCTCCAGGACCTTATGAAGCAATAGAAACTTTCATGAAAGATAATAATAAATTTGAAATTGATTCTTCAAAAGAGAGATTTATCATAACTTGGAATCCGAAAGGATATTTGAAAAGAATAAAATAAAGCAATAAAAAACCTCCATTGTAGTAAATTAGTATGAAAATATTTTTCCAATCAAGCATGCCAAGAGCTGGAAGCACTTTACTACAAAATATTTTAGGACAAAACCCTGATTTTTATGTAACTCCCACAAGCGGAGTACTTGAACTTGTTTATGGTGCAAGATCACAATATACTTCTAGTCCTGAATTTAAAGCACAAGATGCAGACCTTATGAAAAAAGGATTTCTAAACTTTTGTAAAAATGGATTAGAAGGATTTTATGAAGGTGTAACTGATAAAAAATATGTTGTTGACAAATCACGAGGATGGGGAATTCACTATGATTTTTTGAATTCATTCTACGAAGAACCAAAAATAGTTTGTATGGTGCGAGACCCACGACAAATATTATCTTCAATGGAAAAAAATTTTAGAAAAAATCAAGATAAACATCAAGAAATAGAAAATCATGCAGAAATGAGGGGAAATACTACTCAAAAAAGAGTAATAGAATGGCTAAATAGCCAACCTGTTGGTTTAGCATTTAACAGAATACAAGATATTGTACAAAGAGGAATTGATAAGAACATTTTATTCATTAGATTTGAAGATTTGACAGAAAATCCAGAAGAAGAAATGAAGAAAGTGTATGAATTCTTTGGAGTTGAAAATTACAAACATGATTTTGAAAACGTAGAACAATTAACACAAGAGGATGATTCTGTTTATGGAATATTTGGAGACCATAACATCCGCAAAAAGGTTGAACCCTTACAAAAAGATTATTTAGATATTTTAGGAAAACAAGCGTGCGATATGATAATGCAAAACCTTGAATGGTATGCTAAAAAGTTTGGATATTTTTAAAAACTAAACCAACATTAATTATTATTATGAATCAAATAATTTGGTTAACAGGACTCCCATGTTCAGGAAAAACTACTATTGCAAGAGCACTTGCAAAAAAAATTAATGCTACTGTACTTGATGGAGATGAAATACGCGATATTTTAAAAAATGACGATTTTAGCATAGAAGGAAGAAAAAAACATATGCTAAAAGTAGCTGATTTTGCATTTGAAAAAAGTAAAGAATCGCCCGTAATTGTTTCTCTTGTAAGTCCTGTCCGAGAAGTTCGTGAAGAAATAAAAAACAAATATGAAAATGTTACAGAATTTTTTGTAGATGCCTCACTTGATGAATGTATTAAACGAGATGTAAAAGGAATGTATGCTAAAGCCTTGAACGGAGAAATAAAAAACTTTACTGGAATTAGTCAAGATTATGAAGAACCAAAAGAAAATTTTGTTAGAATTGATTCAGAAAAACAAACGCTAAACGAGAGTGTTGATGAAGTAATTTCTCATTTAAATTTTAATAAAGAAGTAGAAAAAGTTGACCCAAAACTTATTTCTGAAGCGACTTTTATTGTTCGTGAGTTTAAAAATAAATTTAAAAATCCGGTAATGCTTTGGTCAATGGGAAAAGATTCAACTGCCTTACTTCACATAGTACGCGATGCATTTTACGGAGAAGTACCTTTTCCACTATTACATATTGACACTGGTTATAAATTTCCACAAATGTATGAGTACCGCGATAGAGTTGCAAAAGAGTTAGGGCTGAATTTAATTGTTGAATCAAATACAAAAGCAATCAAAGAAGGCTTTGGCCCTGACAAAGGAAGAATTAAATGTTGTGATGAACTAAAAACAAAAATGTTAAAAGAAGCAATAGAAAAACATGGGTTTGATGGAGTGCTAGTAGCAATTAGACGAGACGAACATGCAATGAGAAACATTGAAAGTTATTTTAGTGTTCGAGGAAAAAATTTTGAATGGATAAATTATGAAGTTGATGAATCAGAAGATAAACTTAAAGGAGAAAGAAGTGGAGGAATTAAACTACAAAAAGATGTAGAACTTTCAGGATGGAGCATATTTCCAGAAGACTTTGGCCCAGAAGTTGGACATGTTCGTGTTCACCCTCTCCTAAAATGGAATGAACTTGATACTTGGAAATATATTAGACAAAAAGAAATTCCAATGATAGACCTATACTTTTCAAAAAATGGAAAACGATATCGAAGTCTTGGATGCATCCCTTGTACTAATCCAGTGAAATCAAATGCAAAAAATATTGATGAAATAATAACCGAACTAAAAAGCACTAATGTAAAAGAACGTGATGGCCGAGAACAAGACAAGGAAGAGGAAGGTCTTGAAAAAC
>JABHJM010000073.1 GCA_018691995.1 Candidatus Iainarchaeum sp. | reverse complement strand
TTTTTTCAAGAGAAGATTTTGTAAAAAAGATAATGCTTTCAATGGCTTCTCTTTTCATAATAATTATTTTACTTGGTTTTATATTAAATTTAACAGGAGCGCTTTCATTAGTTTCATTTATTACAATGTTTTTAATAATTCACATTGTTTTATTATTTTTATTTTGGAAAAGATTTAAATTTACTAAATTAAAAAAATCAGAAATAGCTAATTTAAAAAATCCAGTAATTTTACTTGTAATAGTTGGAGCAATTTTAATTCCATTAGTATTCAATGTTTTTGTTGTAAGTAATTATTCTTATTGGAATGTTTATTATGAAAGACAAGCTACTTCGCTTGCCGAGGATTTTACTCTCCCTGAATTTGATGAATTAAGTTATTTAGGACGTCCACTTGGTTTTATTCCAGGATATTTTTTCCTTGAAGCAGGAATGAGTTGGATATTTGGCTTGAGTGGAGTACTATTATTTGCAGTCACGCTTTGTCTCGCCAATTTATTTTTCTTATTTGCAGTATTCGCATTTGGAAAGACGCTTGGACTCTCCAATGTAAAAATTGCAATGTTTTATGCATTTTTGTGGACAGAAAACTTTATTCGAGGAGCACTTGTAATTAGTCCAAGACATGCACTTTCACTTAGTTTGTTTTTAGTTGCACTAACACTACTAATAATGAATAGAAGAAAAATTTTCTCAGGAATGTCTCTTGGAATCGCTGCATTTATTCAAGCACCAATGCTTGCTGCATTTCCATTACTCTATATTATTGTTGCAAAGAAAATTGAATGGAGAAAATTATTGCACACATTAATTATTGCAGCAGTGTTTTTTGGACTAATGTTACTTCCAAATTTGTTAAATGCAGGAATGCTTACTCAAGCAGAAACATCAAATTGGGGTTATTTAATAAATTATGATCCAGTAAACATTTTCCTTGATATTGGACCAATACTAATTTTCTTTATTGTGTTTACTTTATGGGATATGTTCAAACGTGATAGTGAATGGGATGCTTACAAATTAAAACTATTTATTGCAGCAATACTAGGACTAGCTTTCCAAATATTTATTAGTTATAGGTGGAACATTTTCAATACAATAAATATTGCTTTGTTTATCGTAATGTTCATTCCAGATATTGCAACAAAAAGCAAATATTTCATTAGATTGTTTGCTGTATTATTACTTTTAGTAGGGATTGTTACAGCAATGGGTATTGGAATGCTCACAATTTCAAATTATCAATTAGCTCCATATGATTATTTATCAGAAAATACGTCCACTGGAGATAATATTTTAACCGATCCATTATTTGGACATGATATTGCATATATTTCAGAAAGAAAAATATTAGCTGACTTAGCAGTTGAGTATGCTCCAGAAGGAAAACTACTTGACTCTTATAATTTTTTAGAAGATAAAAATTATGCAGTTCTAAAAAAGTATGATATTAGTTGGACTGTAAATCAAAGTTTTATGATTAATAGAAAAGCATTTGGAAATAAGTTAGTTAATGATCCGATTGAATTTGAAAAGCTAGATAAGGTATTTGCAAACAATTTGATCTATATCCATTGGGTTGGAGATTAGAAAAATCCCGAGGGATAAAGAATTTAAACTTGCGTTTAGATAAATTTATTAGTAATTTGACTATTGGGCTGCCAAAGGCGTCCGGATTGCCACCGAATCCTTTCGGTGTTGCAGGGGTAGGGAAGCGGTCAAACCCGCAGGGTTTAGGACCCTGTCGCTTAGTGCGTTCTGCGGTTCGAATCCGCACCCCTGCACTATCTTATTTATTCTTTTCTCTATAGATTCTTTATATGGATAAAGATTTTTTGAAAAAATATCAAGACTTTGTTAATTCAATTACTCGTGATAGTTATGATGATGACGAAAAAAAGATTTCTAATTTTGGTTTAGGAATTGCAGGAGAAGCAGGAGATGTTGCTTCGTGTATCAAGAAAACAATTTTTCACAAAAACGAACAAATTGAAGGAGTGAAAGAAAACCTTGGAGATACTCTTTGGTATATTGCTGCAATTTGCAATCACTATGGGTGGAGTTTAGAAGAAGTATTTGAAGGGAATATTTCAAAATTAAGTAAACGATATCCTAACGGTTTTAGTTTTAAAGCAGCAAAAAGAAAAGGCGAAAAAATAGATTGGAATGAAAAAGAAAAGTGATATGGTGGCAGAAGTAAAAGTTTTGATTGAAGGGAGTACAAATGCTGATGGTTTAGCTGAAGGCGAAGAAGAAAGGTCTTGGCCAACAATAACTCTAATCAAAGACAATGGTTTGAATATTGTTACTGATCCTGGAACTTTAAGAAACCAAAGACTTCTTATTGATGCTTTAGCAAAAGAAAACTTAACTGTTGATACTATTGACATGGTTTTCTTAACACATTCTCACATTGATCATTTTAGAAATGTTGGAATGTTTCCAACAGCAAAAGTATTGGAGTTCTATGGAATTTGGGAAGAAGATACTGTTGAAGAGTGGAAAGAACAATTTAGCGAAGACATTCAAATAATTAAAACTCCAGGACACATTGCTAATGGTCTTACTTTCTTAGTAAAAACAAAAAAAGGAGTTGTTGGTGTTGTTGGGGATGTTTTTTGGAAAGAAAATTTTCCAGAAAAAGATGAATATGCATCTGATCTTGCAAAACTTGCAGAAAGTAGAAAACTAGTTCTCAGGGAAGCTGATTTTATTATTCCTGGGCACGGGCCTCTATTCAAAGTGAAAAAATAAGTAGTTATGTCGTAGTTTTACTTACCTTTATTAACCTTTATTTTCTCTTTTCTGTATATATAAAAAATGCATAAACTTGGCATTTTTAATGGAGTTGATTACTGGTGAGTGAAGAAAAATACGTATACATGTTTGAAGAAGGAAATATAGAAATGAAAGAATTACTTGGAGGAAAAGGAGCAAATCTAGCTGAAATGACAGCAAATGGATTCCCGGTTCCCTATGGTTTTACAATTACAACAGAAGTATGTTCGCATTATTATGCAAATGAAAAAACATACCCAGCTGACCTTGATCCACAAATGCTTGCAGCAGTAACAAAAATGGAAGAAAAAACTGGAAAAAAATTTGGTGACCCATCAAACCCATTACTAGTATCAGTAAGAAGTGGAGCTCCAGTATCAATGCCTGGAATGATGGACACAGTTCTAAACTTAGGATTAAATGATGAAGTTGTAGAAGGACTTGTTGCAAAAACAGGAAACGATAGATTTGTGTGGGATTCATATAGACGATTCATAACAATGTTTGGTGATGTTGTAATGGGAGTTAAACATTCTTCATTTGAAAAAATACTTGAAGGAGTAAAAGAAACAAATAATATTAAAGAAGACACTGAAATGACAACAGAAATTCTAAAAGATTTAGTTGGAAAACAAAAAGCACTTTACAAAAAAGAA
>JABHJM010000079.1 GCA_018691995.1 Candidatus Iainarchaeum sp. | reverse complement strand
TGACACTCCTGGACACGAAGCATTTTCAAACCTTCGAAAAAGAGGAGGAAGTATTGCTGACCTTGCAATTCTTGTAATTGATATTACACAAGGGTTACAACCTCAAACAATTGAAGCAATTGAAATATTAAAAAATCAAAAAGTTCCATTTGTAATTGCATTAAACAAAATTGACTTACTTTCTTTTTATGATTCAAAAACTGGGAGCTTTTTAGCAAACCATGCAACACAAAGTGTGGAAAGTCAACAAAAACTTGATGAAAAATTATATGTAATTGTTGGAAAAATGTACGAACATGGATTTGAAAGTGAAAGATTTGATCGGTGTGAATTTGGAAAACAAATTCCAATGGTACCTTGTAGTGCACATACAAAAGAAGGATTGCCTGAACTTTTAACTTTGCTTTCAGGACTATCTCAAAAATATTTAGAAAAAGAACTTGAAATTAGTACAGAAGAAACTGCAAAAGCAGCTGTTTTGGAAGCAAAAGAAGAACAAGGACTTGGAACAACACTTGATGTTATTTTATACAAAGGAAAATTACACACTAATGATGAAATTATTGTAATGGGAAAAAATGGAGTTATTACTACAAAAATTCGAGCACTACTTCAACCTAAACCTCTTCAAGAAATGAGAGATACAAAAGATAAATTTTCTAGCGTTAAGGAAGTATTTGCTGCTGCAGGAGTAAAAATTGCTGCACCAGGACTTGATGAAGTAATGGTTGGTTCAACACTTAGCGCTGTTGTAACTGGAGAAGAAGCAAGTGAACTTGAAGCAGAAATAAAAGAAAGTACTTTTGAAAATGATGAGAGAGGAGTTATTGTAAAGGCTGACGCAATTGGTTCACTTGAAGCACTTGTTGGCATGCTAAAAAACGAGGGAATTAATGTTCGAAAAGCTGATATTGGAGATATTAATCGAAAAGATGTTGTACAAGCTTCATCAATGCTTTGTGAAGAACCATTATTTGGTTGTGTTTTAGGATTTAATGTAAAAATCGAAAAAGAAGCACAACATGAAGCAAATGAACGCGATGTTAGAATTTTTAACGAACCTGTAATTTACAAATTAATTGAAAATTATCAGGAATGGGTTACTGCAAGTAAAAAGGCAGAAAAAGAAGAAGGAATGAGTTGTTTAATTTGGCCTGTTGAACTTGAATCATTACGAGGAAGTGTTTTTCGAAATAGCAAACCAGCAATTATTGGAGTACGCGTTAATACTGGAAAAGTAAAAGAAGGATGGAAAGTAATGAACAAAGCAGGTGAGGTAATTGGAAAAATTACTGGAATCCAAAAAAATGGAGAAACTGTTAAAGAAGGAAAAAAAGGAGACGAACTTGCAATTGCGATTAATGATGGAATAATTGGAAGAAATTTATTTGAAGGAGAAAAACTTTACAGTTGTATTCCACTAAAACAATATTGTAATATTGAAAAATATTTAGAAGAATTCTCAGAAGAAGAAAAAGAATTACTACAAACAATAAAAGAAAAACAAATACTAAAAGATGGAGAAGAAGAATTATAATTATTCAATTTAAAGGAGGAATAATAATGAAATATGTTGTAAGTACAAAGTCTGGAAAAGCTTATAGTGCAGCAAGTGAAGATGCACTATTTGTTGGAAAGAAAATAGGCGACACAGTTAAGTTAGATGAAATAGGTTTGACTGGCTTTGAAGCAACAGTTACTGGCGGAAGCGATAAACAAGGCTTTCCCATGAACCGAAGTGTATCTGGTGGAATGAGAAAAAAAATCTTTACTACTGGTGGTGTTGGAGTAAAACCAACTCAAAAGGGAGAAAGAAATAGAGTTTCAATAAGAGGAAATACTATAAGTGAAGAAATCTCTCAAGTGAATCTAAAAATCACAAAAGAAGGTTCAATCACAGTAGAAAGCGTGCTAGCAAAAGGAGAAGTCGCTGAAGAAGACACAATGACTGCAAAAGAAAGAGCTGTAAAAAAGAGTCTTGAAGAAGCTGGAAGTGCAGATCTTGCAGATGCACCAACAAAAAAAGGTAGACACTAAAAAAAGAGATTAGAAAAGCCTCTGCTGACCTTATTAAAGGTTTGCGGGCTTTTTTTATATTTATAGAGTGAATAATATGACTGAAAAAAAAGCGATTAAAAAAGTTACTAAAAAAGCAGAAGTTGCTCCAAAAAAAGTTTCTAAAAAAGAGCTTGGGCAACCTGAAATTAATATTGGAATGATTGGTCACGTTGATCATGGTAAAACCAGCCTTACAAAAGCGTTAACTGGAAAATGGACGGATACACATAGTGAAGAACTTAAGCGTGGAATTTCAATTCGCCTTGGTTATGCTGATGCAACTTTTTATAAATTAAAAACTCCAAGCGGAGAAGTTTATAGTAATAATCCAAAAGAAGGAAAAGAAATTAGTAAAAGAATTGTAAGTTTTGTTGATGCGCCTGGACACGAAACACTAATGACTACCATGCTCTCTGGAGCTGCACTAATGAATGGAGCTGTACTTGTTGTTGCTGCAAATGAAGAATGTCCACAGGCTAGGACTATTGAACATTTAATGGCTCTTAAATTTGCTGGCGTAGAAAATATTGTTGTTGCACAAAACAAAATTGATCTTGTTGAAAAAAAAGCTGTTCTTGAAAATTATAAAAAAATACAAAAATTTCTAAAAGATTATGGGTATGAAAAATCCCCTATTATTCCAACATCTGCAAACTTTGGAGCTAATATTGATCTTTTAATTGAAGCAATAGAAACACACATTACAACTCCAAAATATGATTTGAAAAAACCAGTGAAAATGTTTATTGCAAGAAGTTTTGATATTAACAAACCCGGAATTAAAATTAAAGATCTTAAAGGAGCTGTTCTTGGAGGAAGTATTGAACAAGGAAGTGTTAAGGTTGGAGATAAAATTCAAATTTATCCTGGACTTTCAGGAGAAACAAAAACTACAGTAACTTCTATTGCAACAAGCAAAGGTGTTGTTGAAAGTGCTACTCCTGGTGGACTAATGGCAATTGGAACTACACTTGATCCAAGCATTGCACAAAACGATCAACTTAGAGGAAAAATAATTGCAAAAATTGGTTCAATGCCTTCACCTGTAAAAAAATTAAAACTTGGAATACATTTATTTGAAAGAGTGGGAGAAAAAAATAGTAACGAAATCAAAATTAACGACCCTTTAGTTCTAACAATTGGAACTAATACTGGGATTGGTGTTACTACAAAAAGTAATAATAAAGAAATTGAACTTATACTAAAAAGTGA
>JABHJM010000077.1 GCA_018691995.1 Candidatus Iainarchaeum sp. | reverse complement strand
GAACTAAGAAGTGAAGAAGATGGATATGATGATAGAATTTATGCAGAAGATAATTCTGAAATTGATATTAGAATTGGTTTTGAAGTAGTTGATGTTGATGGAACTGATTGTGCAAGCAATATAAGCGCAAAAGCAAAAGTATATCGATGGGATGCAACAGATGATGAATGGGATTACTGGAAAACCACAGCAACTCAAAATAAAACACTTGAAGATGATTTATTCTCATTTACTTGGTCAAATGAATTTAATGCGGATGACTCTTATGAAGAATACAAAATAGAAGGAATTATTTCTGAGGGGAGTAATGAACTTGAAATAATGGACGCATACATTGAAATGGAAGACAATACATGTGATGGAATCGAGCTTGTTGCTGCTGATTTTACAATGGATGAAGGAGATAACAAAACAAGAACTTTCAAAATAGAAAATAATACTAATAAAGATTTTGATATTAGCTCACTTAGCGTTTTTTTCTCAGATGCCCTAGTTAGCTCAGGAAGCGTAGATTATCCAAACACAGTTGATGATTATACTGATGAAGATGTAGAAGTAACACTTACTGCTGGATATGTGAGTTCAACAGAAACAACAGAAGGGACATTTAAAGTATCAGGTTATTTAGATGGAGATTTTTGTTCAGAGGGAAATGTTGGAAGAGAAACATTTAAAGTTACAGTAAAAGATACTGGATCAAACGGTAATAATGGAAGCGGCACAAGCTCTGATTGTGATGATTTAACAATAAATACAAAAACAATCACAATTGATGAGGGACGTGAAACAAAAGAAATATTTTACCTACGAAATGAAAGTACAAAACGTTTTGAATTACTTGACGTCGATACTACAGAAAATGGACTTGAACTTAAAAGTTATTACTTTGAAAAGTATGCTTTTCCAGGAGATATTGCAGATATTGTAATTCAAGCAATTGCTCCAAATGTAACTTCAAACAAAACATTTGAGAATGAAATCGAAGTTGAAGGAAGATTTAGTGATGGAAAAACATGTAATTTTGATGATATTACAAAAAGAAGTTATGATGTATACATAACAGATTCTTCTAACACCATAGAAGTGGATTGTGGAACAATTACAATTGACGTTCCAAGCGAAGTAAATGTTATTAATAATGCAACAATTCCATTTACAATTCAAAATAATTCAAATACAAGACTTGATGTAATTCTTGAATCAACATTTGTTGTTGACCCCGCAATGATCTCTTTACCAGGAAATACTTCAATGAGCAGAGATCTATTTGTTTCAATTGATGAACCAAACGGAACAATTACATTAAGACCAAACTCAGCATGTCCGGCACAAACAAAAACAATCAAAGTAATCAATAATGCTTCTGGAACACTTTCACAAGTTGAAATGAGAGCAGAAATTGTTGCTGACACTACTTCGATTTTACGAATTAGCTTTAATAATCATACAAATAAAGTGTTTACTGGTGTGATAAACGCTGATCTTGATGGAATTATAATTAATAATAAAATTATCAGTGTTCCAATTGGAGAAACAATTAGTGATATTCCACTTGACACAAATAATACTAATTTGAACGGAATTGTGACTTTTACTTCAAATAGCGAAGAAATTAGTGCAAATATTGAACCTAGTCAAGGAGATAATGGATTATTTGCAGGATTCTTTGGACTTGGGCTTGAAATGGGCGGAATCGCAATAATTTTAATCTTAGTAATCATTGCAATTGTTTTAATTGTTACTCTCTATGAAGGAACAAAATACGAAGAAGTTGACCAACCATTCGTACGAACAAAACAATAAATATAAATACAACCAACCCCTTATTTTTGAATGGAATCAGAACAGCCTTGGCTTCAACAAAATCAAACACCACCTACTCCGAATCCAACTCAACAAAATACTTATCAACAACCCACTCAACAAAATCCTAATATAAATCAACAAACCGTTAATGCAAATACACCCCCTGCTCAACCAATTAATAATCAAAAAGAAGAGAAAAAAGGCCATAAACTCATAATTATTGTCATTATAATCATTATTTTATTATTTTTAGCAATACCCATTAGTCTTGTTGTAGTTGGACTTAGTTTACAAGTAATGGACAGTGGAAGTGGTGTACCCGAAGCATCAGTTAAAGCATATTGGAAAAGCGCAGAACCACTCGCAATTGTAGACTGGGCAAGAGAAGGAACTAACCTTACAATAATTTTTAGAAACAATACTTACGAGACAATAACCCTTAATGAATTTAATTTATCATCTGGCACCCCATATATTGGAGAAGATATCCTTGCAGCAGGAGCAACAAAAAATATTCAAATAACTGGGCTTGAACCATGTTCAAAAAATAATAAATTTTCTATTTCAAAAGAAGATATTACGCTCATATATTCGACTTCTACGGTGACAAAAAAAGAACAAAAAATATTAGCAGGTATTGTAGGAACTTGCTAGTTTTGCGGAAAAGAACAAGGTTTGCTTTATAAACCTTTGTTGAGAAAAAATAATATAATTAGAGTACACTACATTTCAAGTTCTGGTGATTTGGAATGCAAATACCGCCCACAAAAATTGTGGCAATTTTCATTAGAAAAAAAGGTAAAAAAAGTACTCACATAAGATAAGACTAGATGTGAAAATATGGCAAGTTATAATTGGCCCAGAAGAGGATCGATGGCGTACTACCCGCGAAGGAGAGCAAGAAAAGAAACTCCCACTATTAAAGGAAAAGGTAGTGAAGCTACTGCACAAAGTTTTTTAATTTACAAAGTTGGAATGACACAAGTAATGGGAAAAAATGTACATAAAGGAAGTCCAAGTTTAGGACAAGAAGTAGTTATCCCAGCAACAATTGTTGAATGTCCAGCATTAAAAGTATTTGGAATCCGCGCTTATTCAAAAGCAGAAATTGGAATGGAAGTTTTAGGAGAAACAATAACAGAAAATCTTGATAAAGAACTTGCAAGAAGAATCCCAAACTACCAAAAACCAAGCGAGAAAAAAGATAAAAAAACAACAAAGAAAAAAACAGAACCAAAACAAAAAACTACTATCGCTGATCTTGAAAAAAGAATTGAAGATATAGAATATTTTACTTTACTAGTTCATACACAACCTAAAAAAATTGGTTTTAAGAAAAAGCCTGATGTTAGTGAAATAACAATTGGTGGAAAAAAGGATGAACAATTAGCTTATGCTAAAGAAAAAATTGGAAAAGAACTTGAAATGGATGAAGTGTTCAAAGAAGGAGACTTTATGGATGTTAAAGGAGTTACTAAAGGAAAAGGATTCCAAGGTGTAATTAAAAGATTTGGTGTAAAAATACAAAGACCAAAAGCTAAAACTAGAAGAATTGTTGGATCAATTTCTCCATGGAACCCTTCAACAGTAATGTTCACTGTGCCAAGACCAGGACAAATGGGATACCACAATAGAACTGAGAGTAACAAAAAAATTATTAAAATTTCTGATGATATTTCAAATATTAACCCAAAAGCAGGTTACCCAAATTATGGGCTTGTTAAAAATAAATATGTGATTATTGCAGGATCAATTCCTGGCCCTACAAAAAGATGTCTGGCTGTTAGAAAAGGAATTAGACCAGCTGCAAAACCAAAAGTACAACTTGAAAGTGTTGAAAAGGTACTTATAAAGTGATTATTATGAAAGCAAAAGTATTTGGAATTGATGGAGCAGACAAGGGAAGTGTTGACTTGCCCAAAGTTTTTGAAACTTCGTTACAACCGACAGTAATCAAAAGAGCTGTACTAGCATTACAAACTGCTAAGTTACAACCAAAAGGAACTGACCCGCGAGCGGGACTAAAAAATACTGCAATTTATATTGGAACAAGAGATCAACCAGGAACAAGAAAATCAATTAACACTGGAAAAGCAAGATTACCACGACTTAAAAATAGAAGACATCCTGCAAGCGGAAGAGTTGCAAGAGTTCCACAATCGGTTGGTGGAAGACGAGCACACCCTCCAAAAGCACAAAAAATTATTGTTGAAAAAATTAATAAAAAAGAAAAGAGATTAGCTCTTGCAAGCGCTATTGCAGCAACTGCTAACAAAGAACTTGTAGAAAAAAGATTTATTGTTGAAGGAGAATTACCAATTGTTGTTGAAGATACTTTCGAAGGAACTAGCAAAACAAAAGAAGTTGTTTTAGCACTAGCAAAAATTGGTGCAGGAAAAGATCTTGAAAATGCAAAAAGTAAAACAAGAAAAAGAGCAGGAAAAGGAAAAGCAAGAGGACGAACTAAAAAACAAAAGAAAAGTGTTTTAGTAATAACAAAAGAAAATTCAAAAGTACTAAAAGCTTGTAGAAACTTACCTGGTGTTGAATCAGTTACTGTTGGCTCATTAAATGTAGAATTATTAGCTCCTGGAGCAGAAGCAGGAAGACTTGTTATTTGGACAAAAGGAGCAATAGAAAGATTAGCAAATCCAAAAAAAGCAGAAAAAGTTGTGAAGAAAACAGCAGAGAAAAAAATTGTTAAAAAAGTAGTGAAGAAAAAGGTTGTTAAGAAAGAGTGATTTTTATGGTTAAATTAAACGAAGATGAGAAAAGACAAGCAAAACAAGAAACTGAGGCTAAACATGAAGCTGAAAAAGTTGTTGAAGAAGTTAAACCAATTAAAACAAATGCAACCCTTGAAGATCTTGAAATTGTTTTTTTCCCACTTGTAACAGAAAAATCGGTTAACATGATTGAAGCAGAAAACAAATTGACATTTATTGTTGCAGATAGTGCAAATAAACAAGATGTAAAAAGAGTAATACAAAAAGCATATGAAGTGAAAGTTGAAAAAGTAAATATTATAAGAGATAGAAAAGGGCGAAAAAAAGCTATTGTGAAACTTGGAAAAGAGAACAAAGCACAAGACCTTGCTACAAAATTGGGAGTATTATAGAGTTGATAAAATGGGAAAACGACTTATTTCACAAAGAAGAGGAAAAGGTTCTAACACCTTTAAAGCAAAACTAAAAGGAACTAAGTCAAGGTACACCATACAAAAAGAAGAATTACTAAAAGGAGAAGTTATTTCACTTAACAAAGACACTGGAAGAAATGCAATTTTATCAACAATAGTATTTGACAACGGACAAGTAGAAGATGTTGTTGCAGCTGAAGGATTATATGTTGGACAAGCAATTGAACAAGGAAGAAAAGCAACAATTTCAATTGGAAATGTTGGTTACCTTGGAGAATTACCAGAAGGATGTCCAATTTTTAATATTGAAAAAATAGCAGGCGATGGAGGAACTTTTGCAAAAACAGCAGGAAGTTATGCATTACTTGTAACACGCGATAAGAAAAAGGCAACAATCAAAATGCCTTCAGGAAGATTAATTACTCTTCCACTAACAGTACGAGCAACAGTAGGAAACTCATCATGTGGTGGAAAAGGAGATAAACCAATGGTAAAAGCAGGAAACAAATTCCATGCAATGAAAGCAAAGAAAAAGTTCTGGCCAAGTGTACGTGGAGTAGCAATGAACGCTGTAGACCATCCATTTGGAGGAGCACAACACCACGCAGGAAAAAGTAAGAGTACTTCAAGAAATGCACCACCTGGAAGAAAAGTTGGAGCTATTGCATCAAGAAGAACTGGAAGGAGAAAAAAGTAGGTGAATTATTATGGCTAAAAAAGAATATACATTTAGAGGAAAATCACTTGAAGAATTACAAGCAATGAGCATTGAAAACTTTGCAGACCTTTGCGATTCAAGAACAAGAAGATCATTAAAAAAAGGTTATAATAAGAAAATACTTGCAAGTGTAGAAAAGAAAAAAGGCGACGTGAAAGCAAAACCAATTAGAACACATGATAGAGATTTAATTGTTATACCAGCCATGGTTGGATCAACATTCGCAGTTTATAGAGGAAATTCATTTGAAAGACTTGAAATTGTAGAAAAAATGTTAGGACACTATATTGGAGAATTTGTATTTACAAGAAAGAGATTACAACACGGAAAAGCAGGAATTGGAGCAACAAAGTCTTCAACTGCAATAACATCAAGATAGATAAGTGAGATATATGGCAAAAAAAGTATACCAAGCAACAGTGGGAAAAGAAAGCAAGACTGCTAAAGCAATGACTACTAATGCAAACATATCACTTAAATATTCAACTGAAATTTGTAATCAATTAAAATCAAAAAATGTGGACAAAGCAATCGCATGGCTTACTCGTATTGTAAACCATGAAGAATACCTTCCACTTAAAAGATACCATCGAAAAGTTGCACACAGAAAAGGTGATGCTAAAGAAGGAGTAAAATCAGGAAGATATCCCGAAAAAACAATCGCATCATTTTTGACCTTACTTAACTCAGCAAAATCAAACGCTGACTTTAAAGGACTTGATGACGACAAATTAACAATTATTCACGCATTTGCATCAAAAGGAATTAGTCGAATGACTTACCAAAGTAAAGGAAAAATTGGTGGAAAAGCAAGAAGAAAAAATGCAACACACATCGAAGTGATTGTATCTGAGGTAAAAGCATAAAGGTGTTATGATGATAGAAAGAACATTTATTAAGAAAAATATGAACAAGATGGAACTTGAAAACTACCTTGACACAAAACTAGAAAGAGCTGGTTTTTGTGGAATTGATATTATTAAGACTCCGCTTGTAACAAGAATTGTTTTACACGTTGCAAAACCTGGTCTTGCAATTGGAAAAGGTGGATCAACAATTAAAGAATTAACAGCAAAAATTGAAAGCGATTATAGTATTGACAACCCACAAATTGAGATTAGTGAAATAAAAAATCCAAATTTGAACGCAAGAATTTTAGCTAAAAAAATGGCTTCAATGATTGAAAGCGGATATTCATGGAGAAGTGTATCATATAGAATGATAAAAGATATTATGGATTCAGGAGCACAAGGTGTTGAATTAATAGTTAAAGGAAAATTAAGTGGAAAAGGTGGAAGAAAAAGACAACAACGTGTTGCTATTGGATACTTAAAGAAAAGAGGATACCAATCAAGATATGTTGATAAATTCAAAGCTGCAGCTTATCCAAAAGCTGGTGCAATTGGAATTACTCTTTCAATTGTTCACCCAGATGTTATTTTCCCTGATAAGATTGATGTTAATGAAGTTATTGCAGCAACAAGAGTTGTAGCAGAAGAAGTAACTGAACAAACAGAAACTACAAAAGAAACTGAAAAGAAAGATGAAAAAACTGAAGCTAAAGAAGAAGTTAAAGAGGAAAAGAAGTGAGTATTATGAAAGCAAAAGAAATTGTAACAATGAGCCCTGCTGATATTGAGCAGAAAGTTGTTGAATTAAAGCTAGAACTCTCAAAAGAAAGAGCTTCAATAGTTAGTGGAACACGAAGTGAAAATCCTGGAAAAGTAAAAAAATTAAGACGGGATATTGCAAGATTATTAACAATTAAGAAACAAAAGGAGGGCAAGGAAAGTGCAGGAAATTGATAAAATCAGTGGGTTGCCAAAAGATCTTTTTGATATCAGCGATATTACAAAAGAGCAACAAAAAATCAAAATCGATGTAACAAAGAGAAGATTTTCAAAATTGGTAACTGTAATATCAGGAATAGATGATAAAACAACACTAAAAGAGATTGGAAAAGAAATGAAACAAAAATTTGCCTGCGGAGGAACTGTAAAAGACAACGAAATTGAATTGCAAGGAAACCACAGAGACCGAGCCAAAGAATTGTTAATAAAAAGAGGATATAAGGAAGAATTGATTGATGCTTAGGAGATAAAATGAAAGGAAAAAATTATGAAATCACAAAACAAAATCTAAAAAATCATGAGTTGATTGGTTTGAAAGTTTTGGTATGTGAGAGTAGTGATCCTGGAAGAAAAAATCTCAAAGGAAAAGTGATGAATGAAACAAAGAACACAATTGTTATTTTGGTTGGAGATGAAGAAAAAATCTTACCAAAAAAAGAGTGTGTGTTTGAGTTTGATATTTGCGAAAAAGTAAAATTAGATGGAAAAGAAATTATTAGGAGACCAGAAGATAGGATTAAGGAATGATTATTATGGCTGAAGAAAAAGAAAAAAAGACAGTAAAAAAAGTTGCTAAAAAAGAAGAAGTTACTAAAAAGACCGCACCTTCAAAAGAAGTAAAAACTAAAGCGAGTGACGTTGAAACTGTTGAAAAAACATATTCAGTTAGAGGGAATATATTTGAAGGAAAAGTTATTTCAGCAAAAGCAAACAAAACTGTTACTGTTGAAAGAGTACTAACACAATATGTTTCAAAATATGAGAGATACAAAAAAGTAAAATCGAAAATCAAAGCACACAACCCAGTAAGTATTAATGCAAAAGAAGGAGACATTGTACGAGTTGGAGAAACAAGAAGAATTAGTAAAACAAAGAATTTTTTAGTTATGGAAATAATTAACGAGGCGAAAAAATGAAAGCAATGAGTATTCCAAATAATAATGCACTTACTCTAAAAAGTCATGTTACCTGCACTGACAATAGCGGAGCAAAGGAAGTTTACATTATCTCTGTATTTCGTTACAAAGGAATTAAGAGAAGCTTACCAAAAGCAGGAATAGGCTCAATGTGCAATGTTGTAATAAAAAAAGGAAAACCTGAAATGAGAGGAAAAATTGAAAGAGCTGTTGTTGTTAGAACAAAACAAGAATATAGACGAGCTAACGGAACACGAATTAAATTTGAAGATAATGCAGTAGTATTAGTTGATCACGATGGATTGCCAAAAGCAAGCGAAATCAAAGGATGCGTTGCAAAAGAAGTAGGAGAAAGATTCCCAAAAATTGCGGGAATGGCTTCAGTAGTAATATAGGTGAATGAAATGACAAAATCAAGCAAACCAAGAGTAAGCAGAAGAGAATACCTGCAAATGGATATGCATATCCGTTCAAAAACAATTACTGGACATTTAAATAAAAAATTACAAAAAGAACTTGGAACAAGATCAGTTTCTCTTAGAAAAGGAGATATTGTTGAAATTGTACGAGGAAATTTTAAAGGGAAAGAAGGAAAAATAATAAATATCCAAAGAGGAATTGGAAAAATACATGTTGAAAAAATTATTAGAAAGAAAAGTGATGGAACTGAATACGAAGTAGCAATTGACCCATCAAACATTATAGTTGTTGGAATTGAAAAAGGCGATAAGAAAAGATTCAAAACAAAGAAGAAAAAAGAGGGATCAGAATGAGTTCAAAAGGTGAAAAGAAAAAAATTAAAGCATTAAATGCACCAAAATCAGTGCACATACACAGAAAAGAAAATACTTGGACTGTTAAAACAAAAGCAGGTGCTCATAAAAAAGAAGCATCAGTTGCACTTGGAATTGCTCTAAGAAATTTCACAGATCTTGCTAGAAACCTTAAAGAAGCAAAAATGATTATGCTTAATGGTGACGTAAAAGTTAACGGAAGAGTAAGAAAAGATCACCAATTTGGAGTAGGAATATTTGATGTTATTAGCCTACCAAAACAAAAGGCATTCTACCGAGTTTTAGTAGACGCAAAAGGAAGAATTATTTTAAAAGAAATGAAAAAAGACAGTGAAGAAAAACTTTGCAGAGTTGAAAAGAAAATTGTAACAAGCAAAGGACTTCAAATCACAACAGATGATGGAATAACAATTATTGGAACAGATGCCAAGGTTGGAGATACACTTAAGGTAAAGTTCCCAGAAAACAAAGTTAGTGAAGTAATTCCTATGGAAGTTGGAGCAAACATCTACATAACAAAAGGTGTGCACTGTTCTGAACAAGGAAAAGTAGCTGAAATTATTAGCGGAACAGCAAAAAGAGAAAGATTAGTAAAAGTTGAAGAAAAAGGAAAAGAATATGCAACCACAGCAAAAAATGTATATGTTGTTGGAAAAGGAAACGTTGCATTGGATGAGTTGAAGTGAGTATTATGAAAGAAGTATTAATAGATAAAGTCGTAGTCAATATGGGAGTAGGTGCTGACCCTGAACAAATGAAAAAGTCAGAACAAATCATCAAATTGATTACCAACAAATCTCCAGTAAAAACATCAAGCGATAAAAGAATTCCTGATTGGGGAGTAAGACCTGGAGTACACCTTGGACTTAAAGTTACACTTAGAAAAGAAGATGCTGCCAAATTCTTAAAAGACGCATTTGTTGCAAAAGACAATAAAATACTTGCAAGAAACTTTGATAAAGAAGGAAACTTTGGATTTGGAATAAGAGAACACATTGACCTTCCTGGAATTAAATATGATCCAAAACTAGGAATAATCGGACTTGACGTTTTAATTACTCTTAAAAAAAGAGGATATAGAGTAAAACATAGAAAAATAGGAAAAGCAAAAATTGGAATCAAACAAAGAGTAAAAAAAGAAGAAGCTATTGAGTTTGTAAAATCAATGGGAGTTGAGGTTGCATGAGTGAGCAAAAATTAAAACAAGTGTCAAAAAATGATAAAATGAAGAAAAGAGATTATGCATGCAAAATGTGCGGCTCAAGAAAAGGAGTAATTAGTAAATATAATTTGAATATATGTAGGAGATGTTTTAAGGACAATGCGGAGCGCATTGGTTTCCATAAATACGATTAAGGTGTTATTATGAGTTTAGTAGATCCAATAGTAGAAGCATTAACAAAAATTAGAAACGCTGAGGCAGCATCAAAAAAAGAATGCATGCTTAAACCAGCATCAAAATTCTTAGGAGAAGTTCTAAGGGTTGCAAAAGAAAATGAGTACATTGAAGAATACAAAATGGAAGAAACAAAAGGAATTCTGACATATGATGTAAGCTTGAATGGAAAAATGAATACTTGTAAAGCTATTCGACCAAGACATGCTGTTAAAAAAGCAGGGTTTGAAAAGTTTGAGAAAAGATACTTGCCAGCAAGAGATGTTGGATTACTCGTTGTATCAACTCCAAATGGAGTAATGACACACCGTGACGCAAAAAAGAAAGGTTTAGGCGGAAGATTGATCGCATTCATGTATTAGTGATTTATTATGGAAAAAGAGATAGTACAAACAATAACTGTTCCAGACGGAATAAAAGTTGAGCTTATCAACGACCACACAATTAGTGTGAGCAACGATAAAGGAACTCTAACAAGAACTTTCAAAAGCCATATGCTAACACTTAGTATTAATGGACAAAAAGTAACTCTTGAAGGAACTCCAGTAAACAAAAAAACAAGAGCATTACTAATGACTGTGATTGCACATATCAAAAATATGATTAAAGGATTAATGTTTGGTTTTAAATATAATTTAAAAATTGTTTATTCACACTTCCCAATGACAGCAAAAGTTGAAGGAAGCGAACTTATAATAACAAATTTTATTGGAGAAAAAAATATGAGAAGAGTTGTTATTGTTGGAGAAACAAAAGTTGAAATTAAAGGTGAAGATGTTACAGTTAGCGGAATTAATATTGAAGAAGTTAGTCAAACTGCAACAAACATAGAACAAAAAGCAAAAGTTAAAGGAAAAGATATTAGAAGATACACTGATGGAATTTACCTTGTTAAAAAAGAAACAATGGAAGAAATGCCTGAAGATTTTGCAATTGAAATGACAAGAGGAAAAGTTGAAGAACTAGATGCAACAAAAACTCCAAAAACAGAAGAGAAAAAAGAAGTAAAAGAGGAAACTAAAGTTGAAGCTCCAAAAGAAGAAACACCAGTTGAGAAAACTAAAGTTGATGAAGTTAAAGAAGAAAAGAAAGAAGGTGCAGAGTAATGGCTGAGGAAAAGAAAACTACAAAGAAAAAAGTTGCTAAAAAAACAACTGCAGATACTGCAAAGAAAAGCACTCCAAAAGTAGAAACTAAAGCTACTAAAAAAGTAGAAACAAAGGAAAAAGCAACAACAAAAACTGATGCTAAAGCAAAGGTTGAAGAGAAAAAAGTTGTAAAGAAAAAAAATTATATTCAAAAAGTTAAAAAAGAAAATAAGAAAAAGAGCAACGAAGCATTAGCTGCTCAAAAAACTCTTAAAGGTAAGAAAAAATTACCAACTTT